>JAKJEQ010000178.1:0-3377 GCA_022705345.1 Planctomycetota bacterium
ACACACTTTATAATTTATGGTTTGAGATTGCTTCGTCGTCCCGAAACGGGACTTCTCGCAATGACAAAAATGTCGTTAGTATGTCATTGCGAGGCGCAGGAGTTTACCCCTGCGAAGGCAGGGGCGGCAATCTCAACCGCTGAATCGGTCAGTTTGAGATATAAAATACGTTCTAATTATACTATTTTTTATTCCTGATAAATAGCCCTGCTAATGCAAATAGGCAGAATGTTGCCGGTTCAGGAATAAGTGTAAACGAAGCCGACCCGTCGATATGAAAATGAGTATCGAGATAATCGCCGTTTGCAAGTCTTCCCGTAAGAGTTCCGGAAGAAAAATCAGTTCTAAAATACCGGCCAAAATCAACGGGATTACCATTAATGGCAAAATCAGAACCAATAATATTAACTACACCAGCTTGACTCGCACCGCCGCCATCGAGATCTAAATTATTCACGGAACCGCCTGATATTGTAATCGAACCAATACCATCGTTCAAAGTGCCAATATGTCCGCCTGTCATTATCATTGAAGATGCAGAATAAACATTAGAGGCATACAACGTATTTACAGTCCCGCCTGACATTGTAACAGCGCTGTGATGGTTCACCTGATTTATTGTTCCTCCGGATATATTTAGCAAACCATTTAAACCATGATGTACCGCATGATATATATATCCTCCAGAAACATTTAATGTACACTCGTTGTATCCTGCCAAATCATCACCGCCAGAAATTTCCGCACCATTAAGAACATTCACAGTTGTCCTCAAACCGGGAGATTCAAAATCTACCCATATAGTATCATTTACCAAATTACTAATATTATGTACCCCGCCATCCCTGATCTGAGTTATAGCGAATCCCTGACTTGCGGCCATTACTGAAACGAGTGCAATCAAACTAAACACCATTCTTACGTTCTTCATTTGTTTTCTCCTAAAAAAATTCAAATTCTCTATAGCAAATAAAACCGCTTGTTTGATTTAAATCATGTGCTTGGATGAATGGAGAACAAATGAGGAATAAATACGATTCTTCCAATTCTCCGACCTCCAAAAGTACTATTTAAGTGACTAAACTTTTCGATTACTCATGATACTAAAAAAGGGTATCTTTGTCAATAATTTGGAGTGACTTTCGAAAAATCCTTGTGCTATTTTTTAAGAAGCGAAACTTAACTTATTTATGGGGCGGAATTCAAATCGAATATAAGATAAGGATTCATCCCTGCCCTGTAAAATTCGCCCTTCTTCAGCTCGCCTTCGGCCCCGGGAACATACTCGTACCGGTAAAGCTTCATTAGCTGCGATATCAACGGCTGCAATTCATTGACGTGCGGAATCAAATAGTAACGATACTCACCCGTTTTGGCGTAAGTCTGAATTTCTTCAAGCGACCTCGCAGGCACAATTTCCCTGTCGAGATACCACGCTATTTCGGGCCGATAGAACGCTCCCTTCGATGAATGCTGATCAACTATAAAATCTTCAAAACTCAACAGCGATTTATCAGGCGGAATTTTCTCATTTAAACGCGCGAACATTTTTAATTTTTCCGGTGCCTGCCACCTTACATTATAATAATAGTTCGTGCCCGCGATGCAGAATCCTGCGAAAACACCTGTAACTACTATAAACACTGCGACCGCCGCGCGAACATTTACTTTTTTGATAATATCATAAACAAGCAATACTGCCTGTGCCGCCGCGATTGCAACAAATGGCCCCATCGGAAGAAGCCACGTCTGGTGCTGCCACAGTGCCCCCTTCAAAATGAAAAGCTGAAAGAACGGAACCATCAAAAAAAGCCAGAAGTGAGGGAACTTTCTCGGAAATCTGCGGTTTTCCTGTTCGTTTGCGGGCTGACTGAAAACAAAAAACTGACCTACTGTCAGGTATGCGATTACGCCGAACAAAACTGCAAGTGTGTAATTGGTGCTCGCGTGCTTCCATAAACGCGCGAACCACGCACCCCAGAGAAATTCAGGCATTTCGCCTTTCGCCGAACGCCATTTATATAACTCGATAATTTTCTGTATGTCCCAGCCGTAACCACCCGCCATAACAGTAAAGTTCACAAGCAGACTGCACATAGGAGCAAATACTAAAATCGAAAGTAAAACTTTGTCAGGGAATTTCTTCAAATGAATACACCTGAAAACATAATGCAAACCGATCGCAAGGCAATAAAAGAAACCCGGCCAGCCGAACTGCAATACAAAAAACAGACTTAACGCAAGTCCGATTTTATCGTATTTCGTCGCTTCAGGCCTTCCCCGTATCGCCCCAATCAGAACAAGATAAAACCATATAGACGACAATCCCAGCAAAGTATCCCATGCGCCCGTCCCGAAATAACCCGTTATCGGAAACAATACATAGAACAATCCCGCAAGAATAGCCGTTTTTTCATCCGCTATATTTTTTAGAATTTTAAGAAATACTATCAGGCCGGCAATAGACAAAGCCAATCCCATTATCCCAAGGCTCCATATATTTACACCAAACACAATCATAGCAAATGAAGCGAGTATCACATTGAGCTGCGGATGGTCAAAATACCGAAATGGTTTTTCAGCAGGAGGCTGCCCGACCGCCAGGGTTGACAAACCTTTTGTGTAATGAAATCCATAAACGGCATGGGACCTTGCTGCCCATGCCCCGCTTGCCTGCGCCCAGCTATGCATTCCATAAAAAGGCCGATTTATACCTCGGCTGGTAATAGATGCCAATAGGATTACGAGCAAGCCCGCACAAATCCAAAAGCCAATTCCGCCGAAGCCTTGATTCAATATAATTTTATTTTCTTTCATAAGTCCTTATATTATAAAAAAATACGTGATATTTGCAATAGTCTTCAAGCGTTAAATACCGTTGGAAACTCATTTTTGAGAATATTGCTGTTCAAATAGTCATATAATTTGAACCTGTCCTCAAAAAGCTGAATTCCTTTATTTTTCGTAATCCAACTGTCAAGTTTAGGCAGATAACTGAGGAATCTTAATTTCGAGCTGTCGGGTATTATTTTAGACAGAATCTCTTTTACTTTAGCCGGTGTATTTGCCTTCATTCAACATCCTTATTTTTCAGTACATATAATGTGTATAATTATCGATATTTTGTCAAGTTAAATCAGAAGACAGGAAAATCGAAAAAGAATGGAAATATTCTTTCAAACATAAATGTTTACACAGTAGGTACAAAACAGCAGGTACAATAAGGCAGTGTAAAAAGCAGCTGTAAAAAGGCAGCGTAAAACAGCAGTGTAAAACAGCAGTGTAAAACAGCAGGTGCAAAAAGGCAGGTGCAAAAAGTAGGTGCTGATGGCTCAGCTTTTGATCAACAGTAAGATCACAAGCTGAGCCATCAGCAC
>JAKJEQ010000178.1:3387-3708 GCA_022705345.1 Planctomycetota bacterium
AGATCACAGGCAGATTCCCGGGCGGAGGTGCTGGAGGCGACAATTTGACAGGACTGCTGGACTAATTTTTTCGGGGCGTAGCGCAGTTTGGCTAGCGCGTTGGACTGGGGGTTATACACTCAGTTCCAACATTCAGGTCAAACGGCATTCGCCTTAATGAACAGTTTCTGTTCATTTTCGTCAGTCCTGTTTTACGCAAATCATGGTATAACGCCTTGACATCTGCGGACTCTCTTAACTTTTTATATTTACGATTAAAATTGTTATCCGGGCAAATCCTTTCACGTTCTTTCAGAAAGGCAGTATAAAAAGCAGTGTAAA
>JAKJEQ010000179.1 GCA_022705345.1 Planctomycetota bacterium
AATTAATGGGCGCAGAAAACTACTGGGGGCATAATTCATTTTTCGATTATGTCGAAAGATGGTATCAGGCGGACGTAAACGGCGGCGGCGAAGTTTTGGGTGGATGGTATATTCGCGATATGATGAGTTACTTCTGGCCGCAAGGGCCGGTAATTATCGACAATGGGCAAACCGGCAGTACCGCCTCAACCGGAACATGGTTATATTCAATTGCTTCATCCCCCTACGGCACAGGCTCGCTATGGAGCGCAAACGGCGCGACTTATACGTGGTTTTTTCGACCCGTAGAAACCGGACGATACAAAATATCGATGTGGTGGACTGCCATGGAGAGCAGAAGCAGAAATATTCCTGTTTCGATTCTGCACGGCGGCGGGACTGCCATAGTTGACGTTAACCAGGCTCAGAACGGCGGAAAATGGAATGATATCGGAGAATATATAATGGTCGGAGGAAATATATATACAGTGAAAATAACAGCACCTGACGGAAGCCCGCCAAGCACCTGCGCCGATGCTGTAAAATTTACGTTTATTGAAAAATCAAATGCCCCTCCCTTAGCAGCTATTGAATCAATAACCCCCAATCCGGCACTTATCGGGCAGGGTGTATTTTTCGAAGGCAGCGGCTTCGATTACGACGGAACAATTTCAGGCTATAGTTGGGAATCGAATATTGACGGTTTCCTCAGCGATCAAAACAATTTTGTCGTAGACAGTCTTTCTACAGGTCAACATGTAATCACATTTTTAGTACAGGATAATGAAGGCTTATGGTCTGCGCCAAAAACACAAACCCTACATATATGCGATTATGTAATAGACAACGGCGATATAAGAACAAGCTCAATCGGGAATTGGCAGGTCTCCGGCGCTGAAGGTTTTTTTGGCGCGGATTCTTTATGGGGATATAGCGGGATGATTTACAGTTGGACATTTACACCGGCAGAAACCGGAGTTTATCGCGTTTTTATGTGGTGGACAGCTCTTGCGAGCAGAAGCTCAAGCGTTCCTGTGTTTATACAAAATGCCGAAGGTACAGAAAATGTTTTTGTAAATCAGACAAAAGACGGAGGCAAGTGGAATAATTTAGGTGACTATCCAATGGAGGCAGGCAGTGACTATAACATCATTATAATAGCTCCTGCGGGCAGTCCTCCGAGTACGTGTGCAGATGCGGTTAAATTCGAAAAACAATAAATACTCTCAGGGTTTTCAATTTCCGATTGGATGTAAATAGGAAAAAAGTTTATCTGCGCCACGCCGCCTTACGAACCATCAAGGGAGGCAGTTGAACTGTTTTTGTGTTCGGTGTCGCCTCGCTGACGGTCCCCCTGCTGCTCGGATACCATATAAAATCAATGCCGGCTTCAGGCTTTGCCGCTTTGAAGAACCGGTTCAGGATTTTCCATTTTTTTATTTCCGAGGTTTTCATAGTAATCAATTTATCGGCATTAAAATATATGAGCTTAACAAGAATATTTTATAAGCGGTTAAAGATTAAAGATGGATTTTATAGGTCTTTGAAGTGCGGCTGTTTTTTTTGAGCGAGAATCAGCCAATCCCACGGATAAGGCTCTTTCATCCAATCAGGCGGAGATTCAAATTCAGTTTCCCAAGAATACTCAATTTTATGAACCTGTAAAATTTTCATATTCCTTCGCCTGAGCATCGAGTAAATTTCCTCTTTAAGATAGTGCTTTGTTGGGACGCCGTCAATCGGGATAATTCCGTGCCGAAGTTTTTTACTGTATGTTTTCGGTTGAGTAAAATTAGCTCTGACGGCAATGGAAGGTTCGATTCCGTCATCAAGGTTCATTTCGGTCAGCATATAGTTTGTCAGCATTACCGACTCAATTGCCGGTATCACGAGCAGAAGATGCCCCCCGCTTAAAATATTTTTTATCATCGCGTCGAGTATTTTCAGCCTGCATTTGAGCGAAGGCATAATCAGCATATTAACACAAAGCGCAAAATCCGCCTTTAAAATTTTTGCGCCGTTTGCAACATCGGCCACCAGATAATTAATATTGGTCAGATGGCTGTATTTCTCTTTTGCTCTTTCGATAAACCTGTAAGAAATATCGATTGCGTTTACGCATCCGAAATTGCTGGAAAGCGGCTCAAGAAAATGTCCGATCCCGCATCCGAAATCGTTTACCGTTTTTTCAGACGAGCCGTACTGTTCGATAAGGCCGCGAATCAGCCCCTGCTTGTCATTCTCAATCACGCTGAAAATTTCATCTTCGTATGTATCAGCTAATCCATTCCAATATTCGCGTTTCATTTCGCTTCCCGCATTATAAAAAACTTAATCAGGTTTTCGCGTCATTTCCGCTTCATTCCATTGTTTGTGTGATTTGGCGTGGCCGTCAGCAAAAAGAATATTAAAACTTTTACTGTGAGGACCGGCGGCAGTATCGTTATTATGTCTGAAAAGAAATCCCTGGAGTTTGAAATCTAAATCCTCAGAATCTTTTGCTGCCGCGTCATCGGGGTCTATGTTCTGATAAAGATTAGGATCTTTCTCGCCGGCAAGTAAAGGCAAATCGTAAAGAATAATAAACGTCTTCGGCGATTTTACCCTTTCAGGAACAAGGTATTCATAATTGGTTTTTTTTTCTTTTTGGCCGGGCTGTATATAAAACGGCGTTAAAGCCGCATACTCAGTTTGTTCTGATACACGTTGACTGCCCGCATTGCTGTCGTAGCAATAACTGATCATTGCCTCTTTTCTCTGGAGCATCGGACAATTATAAAGATTTTTTTCTTGATGATAAGGCCAAAGGGAAACGGGAACGCCGAGCATCTGTTTTTTTGCTATGTCCGGATTAGAAACAAACTCCGACCATGTTATGTTATTATCGCCAACGCAAACAGGGTAAACCTTATACTCCTGAGTGTACGATTGTACCGTTATGCCAAGCTGTTTTTGATTATTAAGGCAATACAATTTGTATGCTGTTTGACGGGGAATATTTAATGCCGGAATTAATATCGCGATTAATGCCGCAATCACAGCAAGAACAACAAGCAGTTCAATTAAAGTAAAACCGTTTTCTTTTCTCATAATAAAATTACTTTAACAGGATTCGGCTGAAATGACAACAAAAACCTTATCGAATCATATTGTAAAATTATATAAATCGTCCTGTGCTGGCGGCATTACTCTGAAATCCCAAACTTTTTGAAGGATTTCTTGCTCCTCAAGAAGGATATTCTATATGATTGTCATTTTCCAATAATTAGTTTTATCTATCGACGCGGGCTGTTCCGCCGGCCATAATTTTTTCAACATCAGCCAGGCCGACGGTCGTCGTATCACCAGGGGTTGTCATCGCAAGTGCGCCATGTGCTGCGCCGTATTCAACAGCCTGTTGCGGAGATTTTTGTTCCATCAGGCCGTAAATCAATCCGGAAGCGAAACTGTCGCCGCCGCCGACACGGTCATAAATTTCGAGATTCTCGCGAAGCTTTGATTCGTAGAATTGGCCGTCTGCGTAGAGGATCGCGCCCCAATCGTTAATGCTCGCGGTTTTTGCGTTTCGCAGAGTTGTGGCAACTGCTTTAAAATTCGGGAACATCTTCACCGCTTCGAGAATCATAATTTTGA
>JAKJEQ010000017.1:0-8521 GCA_022705345.1 Planctomycetota bacterium
CATCGGACTTTTGGCGATTCAATATAACCTGCCGATAGCGGCCGGAGTGGGAAGGCGAGTGGGCGATCGCTTCTTTTTTGAAATTGAAGTTAAGAGAATGATTATGCCCGATGAGTGGAAGGATAAAGAAGACCCCCTGCTTTGGGTTACTCAGGAATATACAAAGGCTTTTGAGGATTGCATTAGATATGACCCGACACAATACTGGTGGATACACCGGAGATGGAAGACCAGACCGAGAAATGAAAGAGTTTTGAGTTCTTAGTTTTAAGTTTTGAGTTTTAAATAGGACTGGTTTATAATTAGCTCAATAATATTTTTGGAGATTTATTATGGCTGAGCCGCAAAAAACATGGGAACATCGACTGGCGAAAGCGACGGATTCGCTGGCGGTCGATTTTGTCGAGTCGCTTTCGTTCGATACACGGCTGTATAAATATGATATTGTCGGGTCGATTGCGCATGCGGAGATGCTCTGCGAACAGAAACTTTTGACCAGAGATGAGCTGAAGCAGATAAAAGACGCGCTTGTCGAAATTTCTAAGGAGATAGAGGAAGGCAAATTCAAATTCGATAAGACGCTCGAAGATATTCATATGGCAATCGAGGCGGCGCTGACGGCAAAAATCGGAGAAGCGGGAAAAAAACTGCATACCGGCCGAAGCCGAAACGACCAGGTCGCCACCGACATCCGGCTTTGGATGCGGGATGAAATTGAAATTATTCAAACGAAAATTGCCCTGCTGCAAAAGGCACTTGTTAAATTAGCTGAAAAATATACAGACAATGTTATGCCCGCGTACACGCATTTTCAGCGGGCGCAGCCGATTTCAATCGCGGCTTATATTTTGAGTTTTGTCGAACAGCTTCACCGGGATTATTTGCGGCTGAAAAACTGCCGAACGATTTTGAATGTTTCGCCGTTAGGAAGCGGCGCGATTGCCGGTTCGTCTCTGCCTCTCGACAGAAAGAAGACCGCGAGCCTGCTGGGATTTGCTGATATTACTTATAATACAATCGATGCGGTTTCTGACCGTGATTTTTGTGCGGAGTTTATTTTTTGCTGCTCGATGATCGCGACGCATTTGTCGAAATTTGCGGAAGACTGGATCGTCTTTTCGACGACGGAATTTGATTTTATTCGAATCGATGACGCGTTCTGTACATCTTCGAGTATGATGCCGCAAAAGCGGAATCCTGATATGCTCGAACTTATTCGGGGCAAAACGGGAAGCATTTACGGGTCGCTTATGGCGATTCTGACGATTTTGAAGGCTCAACCCAGCGGCTATAATCGGGATTTGCAGGATGATAAACGGCACGTGTTCTCGACAAGCGATACTATTGAGGCGTACGTCGATATGGCGGCGGCAATTGCGGCCAACACATCTTTCAAGACTGAAAAAATCGCGGCCGGAATCGATAAGGGATTTCTGGACGCTACGGCATTGGCAGAGTATCTCGTCAAAAAAGGGATACCGTTCCGTACCGCGCACGGAATTGTCGGGACACTGGTAGCTAAATGCGAGAAGGAAAATAAATCGCTTGCGGAAGTGAGCATCGATGAATTCAAAAAACATTCAGAGAAAATCGGCGATGATGTTTACGGTTGTCTGGGTGGAAAAAATGTAGCGAATTCGTACGTAACGGCATCGGCGGCTTCGCCTGCCCAAATGGCGGAACAGATAAAATATTGGAAGAAGCAGTTAGAAAAATAACCGCGTGGGCTAAAGCCCACCCCTACATGGTACCAATGAGGATGTTATTATGCTGAACGCAGGCGTTTTAATTGGACTTCTGATAATAGTGATATCAATTCCGCTTATATTTAATAAGATTAGACCAAATCCCTGGTACGGTTTTAGAACTCCTAAGACTATGTCTAAGCCTGAAATTTGGTATAAAGCAAATAGATACATGGCAAAAAATATGCTTATAGCGGGAATTTTTATCATGGCAGCATTTATAATCTTGCCTATATTAAACCACGATTTTGATCCCGGTATAGACGTAAGTATAGTCTTGTTTATTCTTCTAACACCCGTTTTGATTGTTATTATTAAAAGTTTCTTATATTTGAGAAAGCTTTAATGAGTAACTATCGCAGAGCAAATTTTCCGGGCGGTTACTATTTTTTTACAGTTGTAACTTACAGCCGTAAAAACCTGTTTAATCAAGAATTTGCAAGGAATTGCTTACATTCTGCATGGCAGCAAACAAATTATAAGCGCCCTTTTGATGCAATCGCTCTTTGTCTTTTACCTGATCATTTACATTGTGTTTGGAAATTGCCGGATGGAGACGCTGATTTTTCTATAAGATGGTCTTCAATTAAGGCTTTATTTACAAGAGAATATTCAAAACAGGCAGGCAATAGTATAGAAAATAAATCGAGAATTAAACATAGAGAAGCAATGATATGGCAAAGAAGATTTTGGGAACATCAAATACGAGACGAAACTGATTTGCAGAATCATATTAATTATATTCATTACAATCCTGTTAAACATAATCTTGTGACAAATGTCAGCGATTGGCCATGGTCAACATATCATAAATTTGCAAAACAAAATAAATGTAGTATTATAGAAATAAAATACAAAATACCTACTGATATAAATTTTGGAGAATGATTTTTTCCGCGTGGGCTAAAGCCCACCCTACAGATGAAAAATGGCGAAGTAAAATTAGTTCAGTATTTTATGGCCAGAGGGAAATTGAGCAGGTCGAGATTTCCAATCGGTATCGGCGACGATATGGCACAAGCACGAATTCCGAAAGGAAACTCGGTACTTATTACTACGGATATGCTGCTGGATGGTACTCATTTCGATACGAAAAAACATTCGCTTGAGCAAATCGGATATAAATCGATGGCGGCAAATTTGAGCGACTGCGCGGCAATGGCAACAATTCCGCTGGCGGCGGTTGTCTCGGTTGCGCTGCCGAAAAAATTCGGTGCGGCGAATTTAAAAAAACTGCATAAAGGCATAATGTCGGCGGCGAAAAAATATAACTGCCCTCTTATCGGCGGCGATATGACAAGCTGGAACAAACCTTTAGCTATATCTGTCGCGATGTTAAGCACGCCTGGCGAAACAAAACCTGTAAAACGCAGCACGGCAAAAACCGGTGATTTGATTTGCATAACCGGAACACTTGGCGGTTCGCTTAAAGGCAAACATCTTAGTTTCTCGCCAAGGTTAAAAGAATCGTTTTTGATTGCAAAAGCAGGCGCAAATTCGATGATGGATTTGAGCGATGGCTTGAGCACCGATTTAAGTCACATTTGCAGATTGAGCCGCAAAGGCGCGATTATCGAGGCTGCAAAAATTCCAGTCTCCAAAAAGGCTGACGGTTTGAGCGGAGCTTTGAACGATGGCGAAGATTTCGAACTATTGTTTACGATACCCGCGTTAAAATTTGAGAAATTAAAAAAACAATGGCGGTTAAAAACGAAAATTACCGCGATTGGAATCATCACAAAAGAAAAGAATGTGAAAATCAGAATGCCAAACGGCAAACCGGTAAATATAAAACCCGGCGGATACGACCATTTAAAATAAATTCGAAATACGAATATCGAAATACGAAATATGGCGAATAAAAAAACAGAAATAATTTCAGAATCGGTAGAACAGACCTTAGAAATCGGCAGAAAAATCGGCTCACTGCTCGAAGGCGGAAAGGTAATCAGTCTTGTCGGGCAGCTCGGCAGCGGCAAAACGACTCTGATAAAAGGCATAGCGGCAGGCATGGGCGCCAAGAGTTCGCAGATCGTCAACAGCCCTACTTTCGTAATCGTAAATGAATATCAGGGAAGGCTCAATATTTTTCATATCGATGCATATCGAATAAACACAATTGAGGAATTCGCGGCGATAGGGTTCGAGGATTTTATCGGGCCGGAGTCGATAGTTCTTGTGGAATGGGCTGACAAAGTCTCCCAAGCACTTGAAGGGTACGACCTTATTCAAATCCGGATGCAGCACAAAGATCAAAATACGAGGATAATTGAAATCACGGGCCTGGAAAGGATTTGATTTTTTGTAAAAGTCCACGAGTATTTATGGGACGCAAAAAAGGCTAATTTTCAAATTAAGGCAAGCCATATCGAATTAAGCCGGCATTTAATTTGTCCGATACAATCATAGATATAGTTTGTTCATTATTTGCCAGACGATGAAGCGATTTCGGCCCTATAAACGATAAAATGGGGAGCAGACAATGGAAAATAAAAAAATATTACTCACGGACGATGAAAATAATATCGTTCAGGTAATGGCGGCAAAGCTGCGTAACAACGGGTTCGAAGTTTTGACGGCATCCACGAGCGATGAAGCTTTTACGCTTTACGAAGAACAGAAGCCTGACGCGGTTGTAATCGATTATGAACTTGCCGAACAGTTGGGAAAAAAAGCTGAAGAGATTGAGGTACCGGTGATTGTTCTTACGGAAAAAGAATCAAAGCCTAAGAAGATGTTTACCGAGCGTTTGAAAAAACCATTTAGTCCAAAAGAATTATTGACGTATGTAGAAAATATTCTAACAGTGACCGCACAAAAATAAAAAAACTGCTACAGATGCTGAATACTACACAAAATCAACTGAGTTCGGGACAGTTAATGCAAATCAAAGAATTCGCCCAGGAGATGGCGGAGTCAGGTATTAACATTTTTGTTTATGATATTTCACTGAACGTGTTATTAAATTCGAGCGGACAGAAATTCATAAGCGATAACGAAGCAGCGGCTAAATGTGCGGAGGAAGTGCTCGCTTCACAGTCAGGCGCAATAGCAGAATCAGGCAAAACCGGTCAAATGCTGTCCTGCTGCCTTATATCGGATGGTACGGCAGCAGCGGTAATAGTCGCAGATTGCGGCCCGGAGACTCAAATAAGCAGATTCGTCAAGTATGCCCTTCGTATTTTCGTCCGAAGTTTTCAGAACGACATAAAAAATTCACAACAAATAGAATTAATCAGCGGCGAATTAGCGCAGACATACGAGGAACTAATGCTCCTATATAAGATGAGCACCAATATGAAAGTAAGCCAGTCGGATTTGAATTTCCTGCAGCTTGCATGCGACAGCATGATGGAAATCGTGCGAGTCGAGGGCATAGCAATATTCCTCGAAAAAAAAATCGAAGATACGCGAAAACTCGTATTGTCAGCGGGAACCGGATTGCTTGCGATCGATCACAAAAGCGACAATTCGGTGGAAATACTTTTCGAAAGAATGCAGGACGTGCTGGCATCCGGCAGCGACGCGCTTACAGACAGTGAAGTAAACGGGGTATATAAATACGAATGGAGCGTCAGAGTAGAAAATATCATCGCAGTTCCGCTTAGCTGCAACAACAAAATAATAGGAATGATGATCGCTACCAACCTGCTTGACCGGAACGATTTCGATACAAACAACATTAGACTTTTTAATGCGGTTGCCACAGAATGCGCGATATTCATAGGAAACCAGAATCATTTTATGGATTTGAAGGAACTGCTGATAGGTTCTTTGAAAGCGCTGGTAAACAGCATCGATGCCAAAGACCAGTACACAAGAGGCCACTCTGACAGGGTCGCGATTATTTCGAAATGGATAGCCGAACATTACAGCAAATCGAAAAAAATCGGGCAGGAAGATATACAAAAGATCTATCTCTCGGGATTACTGCATGACATAGGCAAAATCGGCATTTCAGAAGAAGTATTGAAAAAGCCGGGAAAGCTTACGGAAGAAGAATACGAAGAGATGAAAAATCATCCTGCGATAGGCGCAGGAATTTTGTCTGAAATTCAGCAGATGTCTGAGATACTTCCAGGTATTCTTCATCATCATGAAAGATTCGACGGGAAGGGTTATCCGAAAGGACTCGCGGCAAATAATATTCCCTTGATGGGAAAAATTGTAATGATTGCCGATTCATTCGACGCGATGACCTCGGAAAGAACCTATCGAAAGGCATTGAGCGTGGATGATGCTTTGAAGGAAATTGAAGCAAATCTCGGCAGGCAATTTGACCCCGCAATCGGGCAAATTTTCCTGAAAAGCGATATAACCAAACTTTGGGAAATACTCCAAACCGGTCAAAACGATGACCAATACCATGACAGCAGCATCGATTTCGGCGCTACGGCTATTGGGGCACTTGTGCACTAACCAGGCATTCTAAATCTTTAATTTTCAATATCTTACGTCAATTTTTCGGACGAACAAATTCCGCGAATAAAACGTAAAAAAGAACTGCAATTATCTAAATTTAAAAAGATTGCATAAATCAATTAAGTTACTATAATTGTACAATTCAAAAGAATCAGATTGAAATAGATGTTTAGAAGTAAATAAGAACGTAAAGAAAGGTAAAATTTAGATGTTGACGAAGGAAAAAAAGCAGAAAGTAGTGAAAGAATTCAGGACTTCAGAAAAAGACACCGGCTCGCCGGAAGTTCAGATAGCTATTCTTACCACAAGAATCAATGAGCTTACGGATCATTTCAAGAATCATCCGAAAGATCACGCATCCAGAAGAGGCTTGCTGAAGATGGTCGGCAACAGGTCTTCATTGCTAAAGTACATTGGCAAAAAAGACATCAAGCGATACAAAGAAGTTATCAGCCGACTGGGTCTCCGCAAATAAGCACGTATCTTTGTGAAACGCACAGTCTCGTTGTGTTTCAATAATTGTGTTAATACGAGATACGTAAAATTCATTATGAGGTAAGTTATGGCAGATGTAATCAGAGTAGAAAAGAAAATAGGCGAAAGCACTCTAATATTAGAAACAGGTAAAATCGGCAAACAGGCCGATGCAACAGTAATAGCCACATACGGCGAGACAATGGTTCTTGCGGCAGTAGTATCCGCACCGCCGAGGTCAGAAGAAATAGATTATTTTCCATTGAGCGTAGAATATCGCGAGAGATTAAGCGCGGCCGGAAAATTCCCGGGCGGCTTTATGAAACGCGAAGGCAGACCGAGCACAAAAGAAATTCTCACATCGAGATTGATTGACAGACCTATTCGTCCATTGTTTCCGGATGGGTATTTTGACGAAGTACAAATCACTGTAAACGTAATCAGCGCAGACCAGGAAAACGATCCTGATGTTCTGGCTATGGTCGCTTCCAGCGCCGCCCTTTCGATTAGCAGCATACCGTTTCAGGGGCCAATCGGGGCAGTAAGGCTGAGCCGAGTTGACGGGCAGTTCGTCATCAACTCGACTTATCCGCAGCGAGAGAACAGCGATTTCAATCTTATGCTCGCCGGAACACGAGACGCAATGAATATGATTGAAGTCGATGCAAAGCAGATTCCGGAAAATATTGTCGCTGACGGTATCGAGGCCGCGCATAAATCGATTGTTGATGTTTGCGATTTGATAGACGAATTAAGAGCAAAATGCGGCAAGGAAAAACAGGTTCCTGAAATCGTTTGGGATCAGCAGCTTGCAGATGAGATAAAAGAAAAATACGCTCAGCAATATAAAGACGCTTTCACAATTATGAAGAAAGCGACAAGAAATGAAAAGCTCAAGGAAATCACCGACGGCGTCAAAGAGCTGTATTGCACGGAGCAGGACGGCAAAGAAGCACGCTGTTCAAAAGTTCTGATGGGAAGAATCATTGACGGCATACAGAGCGAGATAGTTCGCAATATGATCCTGCAGGGACAGAGACCTGACGGCAGGTCTTTGACCGATATCAGGCCGATTAGCTGTGAAGTCGGCATACTGCCAAGATCGCACGGCTCGGCATTGTTCACACGCGGCGAGACGCAGGCTCTTGTAGCGGTTACACTGGGCACAAGCAGCGATGAGCAAATCGTTGATGGTCTAATGGAAGAATACGGCCAGAAATTTATGCTGCATTACAATTTCCCGCCCTACTCAGTCGGCGAAGTGAAACCGATGCGCGGGCCGGGCAGACGTGAAATTGGCCACGGGGCATTAGCCGAAAAAGCATTGGAAAGAGTAAAACCTGATACCGAGGCATTCCCATATACGATAAAAATCGTTTCGGACATCACTGAATCGAACGGGTCAAGCTCGATGGCATCGGTTTGCGGCGGCACGCTGGCACTTATGGACGCAGGCGTTCCAATCCTCGAACCTGTGGCAGGCATTTCAGTTGGTCTTGTTAAAGAACAGGACAAATATGTTCTGATGACGGATATCATCGGCGATGAAGATCATTTCGGCGATATGGATTTCAAGGTAGCCGGCACGAAAAACGGAATTACAGCCATTCAGCTCGATATTAAGGCTAAGGCGCTGCCGCACGATATTATGGTAGAGACGCTCGAAAGAGCACGTCAGGCACGTATGAAACTGCTTGAGATCATGACCCAGACAATCAGCACGCCGAGAGGTCAGCTTAGCAAATACGCTCCGAAGCTGACAAGCATTGAAATTGATCCGGAACTTATCGGCAAGGTAATCGGACCGGGCGGCAAAACTATAAAGGCTTTGCAGGAAAAGACCGGTACGAAGATCGAAATCGAAGAAGACGGAACGGTTT
>JAKJEQ010000017.1:8531-13966 GCA_022705345.1 Planctomycetota bacterium
CAGTTGTGTCGGCGGCGAAGGCCATATGGAAGCAAAGAAACTTATCCAGGCAATGACAGAACCGCCTACAGTCGGAAGAATTTATCCGAACTCGAAAGTCGTTTCGATAAAGGATTTCGGCGCGTTTGTCGAGATTCTGCCGGGCGTGGAAGGTTTGTGCCACATAAGCGAACTTGCTGACGGTTATGTTAAAAACGTTGACGCCGTATGCAAGGTCGGCGACGAAATACCGGTTAAACTTCTGGCTATCGACGACCAGGGCAGATTTAAGCTCTCAAGAAAAGCGGCGCTGGCTCAGATGAAAGCCGAATCGGAAAACAAAGCATAAACATCGAATTACAGTTGAGGTTGCGCGGCTCGTTACGTTTTGCGTTAAACGTCTTACGATGCGAGCTGCGTAACCGATAAATGAAATACGAATTCATTAATATGTCTCAATATCATTCACAAAATGCGCAGGAGACATCTACGCAATCGGAGCTTGAGGAATTGAGCCGATTGACCGGCGGTCTTGCTCACGAGATGAAAAACCCCCTTTCAATCATCAAGGTCAATCTGAAATTAATAAGCGAAGACCTTGCCGCATCGAAAAATGAAAATACCGCAAGAGCTGCCAGGAAAATCGCTGTTGTTCAGAAAGAAACTGACCGGCTGGAACAGATTCTCGAAGATTTTCTTCGGTATATTCGCAAAACGGAGCTGCACCTTTCTTCGATCGACATTAATAAGCTGGTGATTGATATGGTTGATTTTTATTCGCCCCAGGCAGTGAGCAGGTCTATTACGCTTAGAACGGCTTTGTGCAGTCAGCCGCTGATTTGTTATGCCGACAGCAATTCGCTAAAACAGGTTTTGCTGAATCTTTTTATCAACGCGCAGCAGGCTATGCCGGGCGGCGGAGAATTGCTGATGCGTACGCAAAAAACAAACGGCCATGCAGTAATTATCGTCAGCGATACAGGAAAAGGAATCGAACCGGAAAATCTTGAAAAAATTTTTCATGCGTATTATTCTACAAAAACAGGCGGAAGCGGACTGGGGCTTTCAGCTTCGAAAAAGATTATCGAAGCGCATAAAGGCTCGATAAAAGTTGACAGTATCCCGGGCAAAGGAACATCGTTTACGATACTTTTGCCGCTTGATAAAAACGACGCGGAATAACACTGAAATTTTAGACACAGATTTACACGGATTAACACTGTTTATATAATATTATTATGGCAGATAAACCGACAATATTAATAATTGACGACGAACCGGGGCATGCGGACGTGCTGGCGGAGGCGCTTTCGCAAAGCGGCGGAGAGACTATCGCTATATATGACGCAAAGAACGCGATGGAACTGCTGAGCACGAGGCATATCGATATTGTAATTACGGATTTGAATCTGCATAACGATAAAATTAACGGGCTTGACGTTTTAAAAACCGCAAAGGAGCAAAACCCTGAGAGTGATGTTTTCCTTATTACCGCATACGCAACAATCGATACATGCAAAGAAGCGCTTCGCAGCGGAGCATCGGATTATCTTGTAAAGCCGATAGATATCGACCAGCTTCGGGCGATGACGGAAAAATCGCTGAAAAAATTCCTTGCGTCAGGACCGGCATCAAAGCAAAAAGAAGGTTTTAGTTTTGAGGGGGTAATCGGACAAAGCCCGGCGATGCAAAGCGTTTTTTCCATTCTCAAACGTGTGGCGCCGACGAATATCACTGTTTTAATCGAAGGCGAATCCGGAACGGGCAAAGAACTGCTTGCACAGGCAATACATAATAATTCATTGCGAAAAAATAACGCGTTTAAGCCGATTAACTGCGCGGGGCTAACAGAATCGCTGCTCGAAAGCGAATTATTCGGACACGCTAAAGGCGCGTTTACAGGAGCTACGGAAGCGAGAAAAGGATTATTCGAAGTGGCTGACAAAGGCACGCTGTTCCTCGATGAAATCGGCGATATGCCGATGACAATGCAGGCAAAACTTTTGCGTGTTCTGGAAGACGGGATCATTGTGCCGGTCGGCTCAAATAAATCGACCGTCGTGGATGTACGCGTTATAAGCGCGACAAACCATGATTTGGCCAAGCTCGTTGAAAACGGAAAATTCAGGCAGGACCTTTATTTCAGGGTCAAAGGCGTCAGCGTTACGGTTCCGCCGCTTCGCGAAAGAACACAGGATATTCCAAATCTTGTGGAATTTTTCCTGTCAGAAGCGGCAAAGGAATTAGGCAGCCCGAAAAAGAATATTTCCGATAACGCACTTAATATTCTCAAATCTTATAACTGGCCAGGCAATATCCGCCAGCTGCGAAATTGCATCAGGACAATGACAGTGATGACAGATTCTGAAAAACTCGATGTCAAGGATATCCCTGCGGAGATTTACCAGGTGCGTCAGCTTTCGGGACAAGTCGCAGCGCCGCTTGGTGGCGTTTCGCTCAATGAAATCGAACGCAAAGCCATTATCGATACGCTCATAAAAGTGAACAATAACCGCGAAAAGGCGGCGAAACTGCTTGGAATCGGCGAAAGAACGCTTTATAGAAAGCTGAAGGAGTATAATATAGAAATTTAAGCGATTGAGTATAACGATTTCCTCATCTACCCTTTTATCCTTCCTATTTTTCTCATTTACTCCAATGTTTTTATTTTATCGACCCATTGCTTTGCTGTTTGAGATATCTCGTCCTGAGTTCGTTTGACTTCGAGGACAAAGCTGTTGGATTCAAATTTGCCTCTTACCGCATCGAAATCGGCGTCACGGATTTTTTCATCGCCATCGATGCCGTAGCCGATTCTCGGGGTGTCGCCAAACTCTTTTTTTGCATCGGCCACGATAAGGCTGTTGAGTTTTTCGCAGGCAGAAAGCCAGTTATTGAGCAGCCAGAGCAGTTTTTGCGAATCAGTGAGCTGGTGTTGATTTTTGATCATGTTGCAAATCTTTTCGCAGGCCCATGACCACTTATATTCGCCATATTTAACATGGCAGGATTTCAGGGCATTATTTACGCTTTCAAGCGAATTGATTTTTCCATCTTCGATATTGTCAAGCAGAGCCGTCATGCATTTTTGCGGAGTAAGCAATCCGGCAACATCAATCCATTTATTCCCATTCGAATTAACAGGCTCGAGAATATTTTTCAATTCGGCAACAGACGCGGGCTGAAGTTCGTTGAGTTTTTCAATAAGACAATCGCCAAGATATTTATTAATCGCAAGGGTGTATAATTCGATTCCTTTGGAAAGAGACGAGGTCATAAAATGCAGATTATTACAAACGACTTCCTGCGTGTCCATGTTTTCTGGTTTGAGATTGAGAAGCAGATCCAAACCTTTGATAATTTTTTCGACAGTGTAGGGACTGAGCACATCGAAGATGATCAAATCGGATTTTTCCGGGCATTTGCGTTCGTCGCGTTTTGGCCATTTTTCGCCGTCGCGAACGATACCAACCGTTCTTAAGTTCACGCCGGGGACGATGTAAGTTTTGTCTTCCTCTTCATAAAGATATGAAAAGGGCAAATCCGAAGTGTCGGGATGCCCGTAATGACGGCCGAGAATCACACAAAACGGACCGATCCTCGCCGGATACATTACATAACCGTCAGATGTCATTTTTGCGCCGCGGTCAAAAATGCCCTGATGAACGGAGCCGACTTTGTACATATGATTGCTTTCGTTGGTTCCGCTGCCTGCGTTAAAGAAGCTGAACAATCCCGCGATAAGCAAAGTCGATTTGTGATGGCTGACGGTGTATGGGCCGGCGAAAATGGAACAAATTTCGCCATGGTGAAGGCCGCAGTTTGCAAAGCAGACGGAATTTTCTGCGGAGAATTGTTTGGTCATTTTTACCGCCTGGCCGATGAAGCAATCGGAAATAATTGAGCCTTCAGAAATTTTCGCTCCTTCAGCGATGATAAAATCCTTGCCGACGACACTCGCTCCGATTTCCGTTGGATCTTCTTTGCAGCTTTTTATCGTCCCGTTTTCGAGACGTTTAACATTGCCGATTATAGCATATTGGCCAATTCTGACATTCTTGATAGTTCCGCAGTTGGAAAGATAAGCGCCTTTGCTGACAAGGCCGATATCTGATTTTATGCTTTCGGCGTATTGTGAGATTTGAGATTCGAGGATTTCCAGAACCTTGCTGCGGTGCCGGTACAAAGCCATTATGTAAGCAACTTGTGCGGTAAGATTATCGTAAATAAGAATCTCTCTTCCGCCGCCTTCATTTATGACAACCGCTTTGACGCCGTTGCCGAAAGTAGTCTGCCCTTCGACCGCCAGAAGGTCTATGTGGTCAACAATGCAGTCGTCTTCAATTATGTAGTTTGCGATATGATTTGAAATATTTGCGATGTAAACATTGTTGCCGATTGTGCAGTTATGAAGATAAGCGTTGTAAATGCCTGAAGGTTTTTTCACTCCGCCGAAAAAAGTAATTTGCTTTTCGAAGCAGCCGAGCTGAACAGTGCCGGAGAACGTAACGTTTTTGATATTGTCAGCTTTAAACGCTGGCGAAACAGAAACGTTATTCCAATTTTCGCACTGACAGTTTTGCTTTTCAAGCTGCTGAATTTGACTATTCGTCAAAGGTATATGTTTCTCGTTCATCCCTGCTTTCCTTTTTAAACCACAAACTTAAAGCTGATTATACTCATGAAGCGGACATAAAACAACCATAAAAAATGTCCAAAAAAGGACACAACGGTAACAAAACTGTAACATTCGTTCGGTATAAGTTAGTCGGTTGCGAGGCTCGTTTCGTCAATCGTTTTTGGGTTACGAATAAGCATTCGCAAACTCTCGATGAATTTTATGGCAAAATTATATAAAAATGTTAATTTAATGACAAGGAGCTAAAAATGAAAAAGGTGAACGTGATTTTGTTGGTTCTATCGGCTTTCGGCGCGGGAGCAATGGCCGAACAAGCCAAGTCCCCTGCCGTGCTGCTGCAAGAGGGAATTTATGCCGAGGAAACCGAAGGCAACCTCGACAAGGCGATGGAAATTTACACCCAAATCCGCAAAGACTACAACGATATCGAACGCATTTCGGCAAGGGCAACCTACCAGTTCGGGATGTGCTATTTAAAAAAGGGAGATAATAAAAAGGCGGCCGAGATGTTCGAAGAGGTAATCAGCTATTTCCCCGAGCAAAAAAGCGTTGTGCAAAAAGCACAGCAGCGGCTTGATAAATTAGGAATTAAAAAAGATACTGACAAAAACATCTTCGATATGCTTGGGGGGGCATCATCGTTCATCGGCAACAAATACGGCGAGGTCTGCGCAGAGGCAGGATATCAAAAAATATACTCAAATGCTAATATTTGGGTGATTGATAAAGAATTTGGTGTTCATATCGGCGGCATGGGATATGTATTCAACTTAACAGATAAGCCAATTGCTGAAAAATACCGTATCAGTGGCACAGG
>JAKJEQ010000017.1:13981-19967 GCA_022705345.1 Planctomycetota bacterium
TAAAGATACCTATAGACTTAACTATTATAATGTTTATTGGATACCTAAAGAACCTTTGCAGCCGGGCGGATTCTTTACTTATGGCTGGCAAGCTCAAGGTGTAGATCATTTACCTTTCAAAGGACAAGGTTATAAATTAAGGATGAATAATCATTTCGGCGATCATTGCTATGAAACTTTCTTTTTATCAGTACCGGAAGGTATGCAAATCGCAAACCAAAGTGAAGAATATACAGGCAAACAAAACATTGCCGGTTGGGATATTTACTGGTGGAAAAAAGAAGTAACCGCAAACACAGACCATACGGTTAATGTAACATTAACAGAGAAAAACATTCCTAATAGGCCAAAAGCGATAGCGTTTTATCCGCAAAACGGGGATGTGAATGTGCCATATGGATTGACACAAATTCGAATAGGTTTCGATAGTGCTATGGACGCAAATATCGCTCAACTTTTTTTCCGTGACAGCCAAATATATCCGGATTTGCAAAAATACAGTTATAATGCATCAAAAAGAGAATTTACTTTCCATCTTATATTAAAGCCCAACTCTCATTACACTATATACGCAGATAAAAATTGGGGAAGCTTTAAAGATCCAAATGGTCATACATCTGAAGGATTTGAGTTCAGCTTTAAAACTGCTGGCCTAAATATTAATACCAGCAATAAACCAAAAATAATTTCTGTCTCACCTGAACCGAGAACCGTATGGAATAAAATCACCGAAATGGTTATATTATTTGATCAGCCTGTGCTTCCATATTCAGGCCAAATCACTTTTACCCCTAAATCATCCCGGGGAGGTATTATGCCGTTACAGTCGATAGATACAAAACCTGCTTCGGAACTTATATTTACGCTGCTACTTGATACGAGCGGTAAAATTTGTATCTCTGATTTTACATCAGAATCAGGTGGAGTATGCGCCCCTTATGAAATAGAATATTCTCTTTCGAATAAATTTTTATCAGAAGAAACTCAGAGTAAATTAAAAAAATATGAGAGCGATTCTCAATTAATCAATCTTATTAAAAATATTCAAAATAAATCGCAAAACCTGACTTCTGTTTCAGAAACTGTTACTTCAACTCTTATTACTAATAGTCATTTAATGAGGCAATATGGCATATTCAGGTTTCAAAAACCCAAACAATTTTACTGTGATATTTCGATGATAATTAATAATCCATTTAAAATCGGTTCAGACGGCCAAACGTGTTGGTTTTTCTCAGATTCCACCATAGAAAGAGAGGATGGCAAAATCAGATTTTATAATATTGCTTGCTCTGAGGTTAATGATATTAACATTAAATTTGTCCAGCCATTCCCATTATATAATGAACCAGTAGAAGTTATTCGTGATTATAAGCTTGAATATATGGGAAAAGAAGAACTATCAGGCATACCTTGTGATGTTGTCCGTGCTTACGGGCAGCTCGACGATTATTTCCCTCGTATCACCACCTATTGGATAGATTCTAAACAATTCATCCCTATTCGTATACTCCAAATTGATACATCTAAGTCTCAATATGATTTTGTTTACAATAGTTTAAATACAACATTCACGCAGGAAATGTTTATGTATGATGGGCCTGTCCAGTATAAACCCCAAGAACCGGAACCTTTAGGCGAAGGATATTCAGAAAGAAATATTATAGTACATGATGGCAGCGATGGAAGAATGTCCGGTCGTTGGGGTAAAAAAGGATCTAAGGGAACTTCCAGCAGCGGATTGAATTAATGCATGAGAAGTAGAAATAACAACCAATCAAATCAGTTGCGGTGGGTGATATTGCTGCTTGCGATAGCGGTGATACTGCCCACCGTCTGCCTGCTGTGGTTTATGTCGCAGGCGGTAAAAAATGAACGGCTGGCGGTTCGGCAGAAATTGTTAGATATATGCCATGATAAAATAAATCATTCAAAAAGCTTTTTTAACAAAAACTATTTTTTAAATCCCGATATAATAAACATAGCAAGTTTTTTAAAAAGTCCTGACAAGATTTTATGGACAAAAACTATTCAGGCCGTTGTTCTTGTTTATGATAGCAATAACAAGCAAATCTATCCTATGCCTTATCAGAATGAAATCATTGATTTCACGGATGATCTGCATAACGCACTGAAACTTGAGAAAAACAGGGATTTTCAGCAGGCTCTCGACAAGTATCAGGAAATTTTCGATAGTAACAGCACAGACGGCCTGTTTTCGGCTTCAATGGGAATAATCCGTTGTCAGGATAAGCTTAAGCAGACGAATAATACGGTAGATTTTCTTAATAAGCTAATTTTAAGTGACGTCAGAAATAAATTTTCACTTTCACAACTGGCAATGATCAAAGTAAAAAGGGTTGAATGGGCAACCAAACATAAAAATATGCTTTATCAGGATTTATATCCAGAAATAAAGCAGTGGTATCACAATGGCAATGATTTCGATAATTATCCATCAGAAGTAACTGTTTGGGCGATGGAAAGTATCATAAATATCGCTCACGAAAATACCATTTCTATCGCTAATGAAGTTCTTGAAGATGCCGAAAGTTTAATTCAATCAGAAAAAATTTCCCTTGATGCCGCTGAATTTTTTAGTAATCAGTCGATTGATGACTGGTCGCAGGAACAATATTCAGCTTTCAAAGTAAATAATCATATTCTTTATGCGTCAAAATACATTGTCGATGGCAAAACAATATTCCTGATAAGAACTAAAGAAGACATTTCCGGAATGCTGAATAAATACTTAACGTTTCTTGAAATGAAAGGTATAAATAAAAGAATCGTCTCGAATATCGAGAGTATTGTTTATGAAGACAAGCAAATAAAGGGCAAACCTTTCGTCATTGAAAACTTTAATGATTATTTTCCAAAATGGAAATTGGAATTATTTTTCAAAGACAGCAACATATTTGATGATGCTTCAAAAAAGCAGGCAGCCATTTACTATTGGACCGGCATTCTCGCGGCAACTTTGGTTTTAAGCTGCGGTGCGGTTACAATACAGGCAATTAAGAGACAGGCGAAACTCAACAAACTAAAAAACGATTTTATCGCAACCATAACGCACGAGCTTAAAACGCCTCTCTCGTCTATGAGAGTGCTTGTCGATACGCTGCTCGAAGGCAGGTGCGAAAACAGGCAGCAGGAAAACGAATATCTCCAGCTTATCTCGAAGGAAAATCTTCGGTTGAGCAGGCTGATTGATAATTTCCTGACCTTTTCAAGAATGGAACGCAACAAGCAGGTCTTTGAATTTTCGCCGGCAAGCCCCGTAGAAATCGCAAACAGCGCAGCCGAAGCTGTGCATGCGAAATTTGAAAAGGCGAATGTTTATTTTAATATGAATGCGGCTAAATCGCTGCCGATGGTTAATGCTGATAAAGACGCGATGACTACGGTGCTTATAAATCTGCTTGACAATGCATATAAATATTCCAGTGAATGTAAACAGATCGAGCTGAACGTTTTTGCTGAAAATTCAGACGTTTGCTTCGAGGTCAGGGACAACGGCACAGGAATGACCCGCAGGCAAATGAAACGGATATTTGAAAGGTTTTACCAGGCCGACACCAGCCTATCACGGCGGGCCGAAGGTAGCGGCCTGGGTCTTTCAATTGTTAAATTTATCGTCGAAGGCGCCCATAAAGGCAAAATACAAGTTGAAAGTAAGATCGGACAAGGCAGCAGGTTCAGAATCACAATACCATCATTAAAATCTGGAGAATAAAATGAAGAAAATTATTTTTGTTTCAGTTATTTTATGCGGCTGTATATTTTCGGGGTGCGATTTGGATGAAAAGTATAAACGCACGGTAGAGATGCCGATTGAAATTCAAAGCGGCCAAAAATTGACAGTTAATACCGATGTCGGCTCAATAAACATCTGTGAGAACAACAGCCCGCAATCGAACCTTACGGCGGTAATCACCGGAAAAGGGGACTCCAAACAAAAGGCTCAAATGGTCGCCGAGAGCATTAATATTACTGCCGAACAGGCTCCTGATAATTCCGTATGCGTCAAAATCAACAAACCGGCTGAAATAAAAAGCAACTGGTACGAAGTATCCTTCACTATCAATACACCGCCAGATATTAATCTCGACTTAAAAACGGATGTAGGCTCGATTAAGATTGTCAAAATCACAGGTGATATTTTTGCAAAGACAGACGTGGGCTCTATTAATATTAAAGATGCATCAGGCAAACTGCGGCTTAAAACCGATGTGGGCGAGATCAAGGCTTCTTATGCTGAATATGCCGATCCTGCGGTAAATGCCGATCTGAAAACAGATGTAGGCAGCATCACCTTCAAAGGCCCGGAGATTATGTCAGCTAAAATTTACGCCAAAACCGATGTTGGGGCGCTGCATTCGAGTTTGGCAGGTAAAATGGAAGGCGACTGCTGCTCGAAAAAACTCACCGCGACTATCGGCAGCGGCGACGGCGAAATTAGACTGAAAACAGATGTCGGCTCGATTAATATAAACAAATGATTTCTCTGTGAACTCTGTGTCCTTGTGGCTATAAATAATATAAATAAATAATTTATCTGTGAGCTCTGTGTTCTCTGTGGCTATAAAAAAATTCAACTTTGTGGCATAAAATGGAAACGGTACTAATAATAGAAGATGATTCGTCGATGATGCGGGGGCTGAAGGATAACTTCGCTTATGCGGGATATAATGTGCTGACCGCAATGGACGGCGAAAAAGGATTAAACGCTGCGCTGGACGCAAAGCCGGATTTGATCATTCTCGATATTATGCTGCCGAAAGTTAACGGCTACGAAATTTGCAGGCTAATACGAAAAGAAAAACTGGATATGCCGATCATTATGCTGACCGCCAAAGGCGAGGAATCGGACATAATCCTCGGCCTTAATCTCGGCGCAGACGATTACGTAACAAAACCGTTCAGCATCAAAGAACTTCTTGCGCGGGCGGCGGCATTCCTGCGGCGAAGAAAATTAAAGGAAAAGGAAGTTTTCAAATTCGGCGATTTCCATTTCGATATTGCCGCACGAAAACTATCGAAAAAAGGAAGCGAAATAGAACTTTCGCCGAAGGAATACAAACTGCTTGAGTTTCTCTTAAAAAAACAGGGCAAAGCATTGACACGAGATGAAATACTAAACTCCGTCTGGGGCTATAACAGCTTCGCAGGCCATCGCAGCGTTGACAGGTTTGTTACGACACTGCGAAACAAAATAGAATCCGACCCGCACAATCCCGCTTTTATTCACACCCTTCGCGAAATCGGTTATAAATTTTCCGATTAAATTATAAGTCTTAATCAATGGCAGGCGTCTCTTGAAAAAATACCGCAGGCCAAATCGCTTGCCGATCCTCAAATCAAAATAATCAAGGTTCGATTCTCTCTTCTTCGGGCAGATGTTTGCCTGTAATATGAATTATCACCCCGGGAATTGAAGTCAGCAGCCAGATTATCCTTTGCGCAAGCCCTAAAGCCAGTCCCTGCTCTGTCGATACCTGCGTTACCTGGCTGAATAGGCCTTTAAGGCCGAGTTCCATTACACCCGCCCCGCCTACGCTTATCGGGATTACGCCGATAATCCACGACATCGGGAAGAAAATATAATAATATTTTATATGAGCATCGATGCCGAGATTTCGTCCGATTAGATATAATGCGAAAATCGGCAGCGCCTGACACGAAAAGCCCAGCAAAAAAGCTAAAAGAATTGTAAACGGTTTTGTGAAATATAGCTTTATCGCCGTTATCACCCTGCTGCTCCACATTTTCCAGCGGAGCATAAAAATAAATGCGTATTTAAAGAATATCGGCCGGAACCTTTTTATTTTAAACATCACCGCCAAAGTTGCCGCCGCAAGAATAATCAGAATTGTAACCGCGATAAAAAGTTTGATTATCATTGAAACTACATCAAACTCCGCTGAAAATTCCAGTTTAGCACCGCCGTCCCGTCCTGCCGGTATAAACCAGTACGCGAGAAAAA
>JAKJEQ010000180.1 GCA_022705345.1 Planctomycetota bacterium
CAAACTGCCTGTACGCCTCATACCCGACGCTCTTTTCAAGCGCCTTAAAGCTGTTAAGATTTTTCACTTCCGATATCGGCGTCTTATATTCAACTCCATCCCTGACAATATGCAGATTCACATTCGGCTCGAACCGCATATGTCCCTTCTGCATATCCGCTTCCGAAACGCCGAGAAACCGAACAATCCGCTGCAATTCTACCGCAAGGGATTTCACTTCTTCCGCGCTGTTTATATCCGGCTCAGTCACAATCTCCAGCAGCGGCGTTCCCGCCCTGTTAAGATCGACCTGCGATGCGATGCCCGCGTGGATATTTTTGCCCGCGTCTTCTTCAAGATGAACTCTGCGTATTCTGATTTGCTTCGCCGCCCCGCCAGAAACTGGAATTTCTATATACCCGTTAGACCCGATTGGCAAATCGTATTGACTGATTTGATAATTCTTCGGCAAATCAGGATAATAATAACTTTTCCTGTCCCATTTCGTGAATTTTGCGACTTTGCAGTTCAGCGCCGTCGCCGTTAAAATCGCGAACTCAACCGCCTGCCTGTTCATCACCGGAAGCGAACCCGGAAGACCAAGACACACCGGGCAGACCCTGCTGTTCGGCTCAGCCGCAAACGCAAGCTCGCACCCGCAAAACATCTTCGTCTTCGTCGCAAGCTGAACATGTATTTCCAATCCAACTATTATCTTTTTATCTATATTCGTCATAATTTGCGTTCATCTGTCATTGCGAGGCGCAGGAGTTTACCCCTGCGAAGGCAGCCGCGGCAATCTCAATCTATAAAATTATTTGTATATTAGTGTTCATTCGCGGTTAATTATTACCTTCATAAAATTCGCGGTTTCCGTTTATGGTAATCAGTTTGATTTTCAAACATTTTGGAAATTCTCAAAAGTTTTTCTTCTTCAAAAGTCGAAGCAATGATTTGTAATCCTATCGGTAAATTTTGCCCATCGAACCCGCACGGAATACTGATTGCCGGCACACCTGCAAGATTGACCGCTATTGTATAAACATCCGAAAGATACATTTCAAGCGGGTCTGCTGTTTTTTCCCCAACCTTGAACGCCGTTGTCGGACTTGTAGGCATCATAATACAATCTGCATTCCCAAACGCCGCCGTAAAATCGCTTCGAATAAGATTCCTGACTTTCAGCGCCTTCAAATAATACGCATCATAATATCCGCTCGATAGCGCGTAAGTACCGAGCATGATGCGTCTTTTGACTTCACTGCCCAGCGCCTCCGCCCGTGATTTCGCGTAAACTTCTATATAGTCATTCGCGTTTTTAGACCTGTATCCGTAATGCACGCCGTCATACCGTGCAAGATTGCTCGATGCCTCAGCCGTTGCGATCAAATAATATGCCGCAATCGAATATTCGAAATAAGGCATCTTTATTTCTACAACTTCCGCGCCGAGTTTTTTATAAATTTCAATCGCATTTTTAACCGCACAGACAACTTCCGGATTAGCCCCTTCGAACAGCTCCGGCACTACCGCGATTTTCAAACCCTCGACAGGTTTTCCGATATTCGCAAGATAATCATTCACCGCCGCCGTTTTTTCATCAACGCTCGTACTGTCCCTCTCGTCGTGTCCGGCTATAACGTTCAGCATCATCGCGCAGTCGCTCACATCTTTGCCGAACGGACCAATCTGGTCAAGACTCGATCCATACGCTACTAATCCATATCGTGAAACTCTGCCGTATGTCGGCTTTAATCCCGCCAATCCGCAAAAACTTGCCGGCTGTCTTATCGACCCGCCCGTATCCGAACCAAGCGATGCAAAGCACATCCCTGCCGCAACTGCCGCCGCAGAACCGCCGCTGCTCCCGCCCGGCACGCGAGACAAATCCCACGGATTAAAAGTTTTCTTCAGCCCCGAATTTTCAGTGCTCGATCCCATCGCGAATTCATCAAGGTTTGTCTTGCCGATTATCACTGCGTCCGCCGCAAGCAGATTCTCTATCGCTGTCGCGTTATAAGGCGAATAAAATTTCTCAAGCATCTTCGACCCGCAAGTCGTCGCGCCGAATGTCGTGCACATATTATCTTTGACCGCCACCGGCACTCCCGCAAACGCGCCGACAGCCTGCCCATTTTTTATTTTGCCGTCAATTTCCGCCGCTCTCGACAGCGACTGCTCTTTGAACAAGCTCAGGAATGCGCCGATTTTATTTTCAAACTTTTCAATCTGTCCGAAAACCGCGTTAACAGCGTCAACGCTTTTTATTTCGCCTTTCCCGATCTTATCGCGTAATTGAACGCAATTTAAATTTAGAATATCATTGCTCATTTGTGTTCTTTTTGTGGCTCAAAAACCATTCGTACAATTCGTCATTATCATAAGCCGCGTCCCAGCAGTTATGTCCAAGTTCCGGGTAAACCGTAAATTTTACATCTCCGCCCGCAGCTTTGACCGCATCAACCATTTCCTGCGACCTTTTCAGCGGAACGACTTCGTCCTTTGCGCCGTGAAACGCCCAGACAGGAGCTTTAATCCTGCCTGCGAAAAACAATTCACCGCCTCCGCAAATTGGAGCTATAGCCGCGAAATCCTCAGGATACCTTTCTGCCATATACCACGTACCAAACCCGCCCATGCTCAGCCCGGTCAGGTAAACCTTCGAAGAGTCAATTCTATAAGCTGCTTTTATTTGGTCTATAAGCTGCTTTAAATGCTCCGTATAATCGCTCCACCACCCGTTGGCGGGACATTGAGGAGACACCACTACAAACGGAATATCCTTGTTCTGCTCCAGTATTTTTGGAATCCCGTGCACCTTTAGTTTATTTAAATCGTCTCCGCGTTCCCCCACTCCATGCAAAAATATCATCAGCGGCCAGGTCGTTTCGTTCTTTTCATAACCGACCGGCAGATACAATAAATAATTTATTTTCAGTTCCGTTTTAAATTCTTTTTCCTGCTGTTTTGATTTACTCATAGAGCTCGCTTTACTTCCAAAAATGCTTAAAATGAAAACTATTACAACCAGACTCGCTGCTTTTTTAAAATATAAAATCATAGCGTTAATTCTCCTTCCAGTATTTTCGGCACGATAAAAAATTGCTCGTCCCTTTCTGGCGCGTTCGCAAGCGCCTTTTCCGTCCCCAGCGAAACCCCCGCCTCATCATCCCGAAGGCAATTACTGATTGGCAGACAATGCGCCAAAGGTTCTGCCTTCGAAGTATCAAGCTGATTCAGCTTCGCCACATATTCGAGAATCGCCTCGAGCTGCTCCGTAAACTCCGCGATTTCACCTTCGCTCAAATCCAGCCTGCTCAGTTTCGCAACCTGCCTGACCTGTTCAACATCTATCTTTTTCTGTTCCATTTTTAACCTGCAGTGTTAATCCGCGCCTAATATAGTTCAGTGTCAATCCGCGTTAATCCGCGTCTAATATAGTTCAGTGTCAATCCGCGTTAATCCGTGTCTAATATAGTTCATATCCGTGTTAATCCGCGTCTAATATAGTTCAGCGTCAATCCGCGTTAATCCGCGTCTAATTATAGTTCAGTGTCAATCCGCGTTAATCCGTGTCTAATATAGTTCAG
>JAKJEQ010000181.1 GCA_022705345.1 Planctomycetota bacterium
GAACCTGTTTACCGTTTCGAGAATGGCCGATGATTGCGATTTTATTTTTATCGATGAAGTCGAGAGTGAACAGATAATCGATGCTCCTCGATGCGGAGAAAGCTCTGCGGGTAAGAGCGCTCCAGTCGCAATCGGGCCAGATGCTGCGATAAGCTTTAGTATCGTCTTTGAAATCGTCGCCATTGTAAATGCAGGCGACATACCCGCGTTCAACCGCTTTTATAGCCCAGCGTTTATGGAAAGGCTGCGTTAAAAAAACGGGGAAGGGGCCTTTGCCTTTGGGTCTAATTATTTCAATATTCAATTCCGCTTTGTTTTGGGGGCCGAAGCTAAGAAGGATTCTGTCTATATGCAAATCGTTTACTTCCTTCGAGAGCAAAATCTGTGATTCGAGATTATCCGGCGCGGGAGGAACAGAGCCGAAAACATATTTATGATAGAGCGAAAGATATTCTTTTCGTAAATTTTGCCACTGGTCAATATTATTTATTTCTGGAATGCGCGGCAAATCGAAGACGCATGGCAAGGTCTCAAAATCGGGCGCAACAGCGGCGCTTGTTTGGAGCCGTTGCTGCCACGAATCGCAGGCCGGCATCTTTTGAATTATTTCATCGGTGCAATTCTTCGATTGAACGTTCATTTTTTTTTTACGGACATAACAACAGTTGTCATAGATTTTTCAGGCAAGGCAATGCGAGCGGTTTGTTCGAGTTTTCCTTTAGAAATAAATTTATCGGATTCGGTAGATTGGTAGATATTGCTGTCAATTATATCGAAACTATCGAGAGCAAGGTCGGTTGTAATTGCTGTTTCAGACGGGTTAAGAATCACGGCTGAAATTTTTTCGTTATTTGGGTCAATGTAAGCGGATACTCGCAGAGCGGGGGAATCGGTTGAAGCTTCGACACGCTGCCAGCCGGGGTCGGTATATGCGCAGTAATGCTTCATCGCATAATAAACCGGATTGACGGTGAAAGTGGTCGGCGTGGTGCTGATGAGGCCAAGCGGGGCTTCCCAGATTATCTGCCAATAGAGAAATGCGGATGCGTTTTCGACGGCCATTGAGTTATGGATAAACATCGCAAGCGACATCGCGGCATGGAACGAGGTGACATCGCCATTATCAGATTCTTTCGCAAATTCAGTTTGCATGCGAGGCTTGTCATTGTAATCGGCGGCAAAACGAGCCATCGGGCGAACGAAACTGTCAGGGACTTCTTCGCTGCCGTCGCCATAGAGATGATGAGCATAGGAATATATGTGAGATTTGTCTTCAGGTGTCAGGGCGTCTATGTATCTGCGGGTTGTTGAAATGTTTTTGCCTTCAGGAGCGAGAATTTTGGGGGGATTGGGCAATTTGGAAATTTTATTATAGAAGGCCCGAAAGGCTTTATTGTAACCGGCGTTATTTGCGTTTTCATTGGGGTCAAAAAGACAAGTATCCCAATTTGTCAAATAATCGGGCTCATTCTGCATGCTGATGTAATCGAATTCTATGCCGTGTTTTTCATAAGCCGCAAGGCATTCAACCCACCACTGCGCGAGATCGTCATATCTGTAATTACCATTTGCGTCTTTGGCGAGCGTTCCGCCTTTGGTATATTTATTACTTTTTAGATAATAGGGGGGCGACCACGAGGTAATCATTAGCTTGAGGGGTTTTGGGGAATACTGGTTTGCGACAGTAATGAATTTTACGGCTCGTTCGATATAGTTGCTGTCGTTACCGTTATAGTCGTAAGTATTTCTGATTCTTAAAATGTCGAGGCCGAGCTCTTTGAAGAGGACGGTGTAAAAATTGGGCCTGTCTGTAAAGCCTGCGAGGGTTCGGTCGTACCATGCGCCGGCTGCACCGAAACCATCTATTTTCTGGCGGCGAATATCGGGAGAAATCTTAATGGCAGCCTGAGGCTTTATTTCTACAGGAACAGCAGCCTCGGCGGGCGGACCGAAAACAATTACATCATCGACAAAGAAATTCGTGCCTGAAGGAGGCCCTTCGAAATAAATATCGAGGACGGTCAATGTCCCTGAGGCATTGACCGTGAATGTGCCGTCAAGCTGAGTCCATTCTTTGTTGTTAACCATGCCCGAAGTTATGTTGGTGTATGAAACGCCGCTGTCATCGTGTTTTTCAATCGAAATCGTAAGAGGGCATTTGTCTGTATTTTCAAGTTTGAACCATGCGGAAACGCCGTAAGCTTTTCCCGCAATAACTCTGTCGGCAATGGGCTGTTTTATACCCTGCCATTCGGCTGTTCTGCCCGTGGATTTGCCGCTTGAATTGCCGGAACGTTTCTGTTCAGATGTTTGCGTGAACGTTCCTCCCCTTGAAGACCATCCGCCGGCCTGTTCAAAACCGGGGTTAATGAGGACATTGATATTTTCGGCGTAACAAAAAGATGTAAAGATGCACACGACACAGGCTAAGTAAAGATTTTTTGCAGACATTTATTCTCCTTTTAACAAAGCGCCTTTGATTGAAATTGTCATAATAGAATTTTTTGTGACAATTAAAGGTTTTCCCTTTTCAAAATCACCCACGAGCCGGCAATTTTCAGTTTTTGATGTTCGGTAAATTTTGCCGGCAGAAACATCGAACGCGGTATGTGAAAGTGAGAGCGAAATGTCCGTATCTGGTGATATATTAATTATAACGATACTGATTTTATCGTTTTGCGGGTTTATAAACGCGGAAATCCGCAAAGCAGAAGAATTGGTTTGAGCGTCAATTCTCTGCCAGTTGTCATCGACGAAGGCGGAGAATTGCTTAAAAGCGTAGTAAGTCGGATTGATTGTGAATCCTTCGCTGCCTACGGGATTGGATAAGGTAATCAGGCCGCCGCTGCCTTTTCGGAAAAGGCTCCAGTAAGAATATGACGCGAGATTTTCGTGGACGAGACAGTTGTGAATGTGGCGAGCGGTGAAGACAGCGTCGTTGAAATCTTGATTACGGGAATATTCTGTCTGGAAGAAGGGCCTGCCGGCGTATTTTTGCGCGTACTTGCGAAGTGCGGCAACATAGGCTTCGGGATGATCGTAACCTCCCGCGCCATCGCTGTATAAATGATGAGTCCATGCGTAAACGTGATTTTGGTCGATGATCGCGTCAATATATCTTCGTGAATTGCCGAACCCCATTGTTTCAGGTGCGAGCAGTTTAGGCACTTTTTCGCCGAATTCTGAATTCAATTTTCTATAAACCGCTTCGAGGGCGAGATTGTAGCCTGCCCAATTTGCATCTTCGGAGGGCATGAATTTGCAGGAGGCATAGCCGGTTTCGATATCACATTCGTTTTGAATACTAAGATAATCGACTGTTATGCCGCGAGCGGATAAATCTTTGACGCTGTCAACCCACCAATCGGCAAATTCATCATACATATATTTGCCTGCGGAATTCTTTTTCAATGTGCCCGCGGTTGTATGATCGATGTTCTTAAGGTAAGGGGGGGGAGACCACGATGCAATCATGACTTTGATGGGTTTTGAAAGGATTTTGTTCGCGGCCTTAATTATTTCGGCGGTGTTGTCAACGTAAGTTTCGTTGATTGCGTGCAG
>JAKJEQ010000182.1 GCA_022705345.1 Planctomycetota bacterium
GCCACTAATTCGATTGCGCCGCTTGCGCCCAGCGAATGTCCCATCAGACTCTTGGTGGAACTAATTGACAGGTTGTAAGCGTGATCGCCAAAAACTTTCTTTAGCGCAGAAGCTTCAGCGATATCGTTAAGTTCCGTGCTTGTGCCGTGTGCATTGATATAATCGAATTTTTCTTTTGCAATACCGGATTGCTTTATGGCCATCTCGATTGCTCTTACTGCGCCTTCACCATCCGGAGATGGTGCCGTAATATGATGAGCATCCGCAGTCGCGCCGTAGCCGAGAAGTTCGGCATAAATTTTCGCGCCGCGTTTTTTAGCGTGTTCATATTCCTCGAGTACTATAGTGGCAGCGCCTTCAGCTATTACAAATCCGTCGCGGTCGATATCGAAAGGTCTTGACGCAATTTCCGGGGTATCGTTTTTAGTGCTTAGTGATTTCAAAGCACAGAATGAGCTTAAGCCCACCGGCGATACAGCCGCTTCCGAGCCGCCCGTTACCATTACATCGCTTCTGTCGTTGAGGATATTATAGAATGCCTCGCCGATGGAGTGTGATGCCGATGCACAGGCCGTTACTACGCAAAAGTTTGCCGCCCTGAGACCGTACATCATCGAAATAGTGCCGCATGCCGCATTACCCATAAGTTTGGGAACAGTAAACGGTGAGACCATTCGAGGACCCTTATTGAGCAGACGGATATGCTGAGTCTCTATTTCCTGAATGCCTCCGATGCCGCTCCCATAAATGACGCCGCACCGGTCAAGATTTTCGTTTGGGAAATCTACTCCGCTGTCTTTGACTGCCTGTACTGCTGATGCAACCGCAAGCTGGCAAAACCTGTCCATTCGCTTGCCTTCGCGATGATCCACAAATTGTGTGATGTCAAAATCTCGTACTTCGCCCCCGAATTTTGTCGAAAAGGCAGAAATGTCGAAACTTGTAATCGGAGCAACGCCATTTTTGCCTTTGCACGCAGAATCAAAAAATGATTCTACAGAAATTCCGATTGGAGTAACACACCCCAGGCCTGTTATAACTACTCGCCTTTTATTCATCATGTAAGCCTGGACTATCCTTGTTCTTTGGTTTTAAGTACGTTTACAATGTAATCGATAGCAGCACCGACAGTTTGGATCTTTTCTGCTTCTTCGTCTGGAATGCTCGTATCGAACTCATCTTCAAACTCCATAACAAGCTCGACGGTATCCAGTGAGTCGGCGTTTAGGTCGTTGATGAAGGATGTTTCACGGGTGATTTCGGACTCATCTGTACCCATTTGCTCTGCTACTATCTTGATAACCTTTTTTTCTATACTTTGAACGTCAATACTCACTTTTCAACTCCTTGATAAAATTAAATATCCTAAATTAACATTTTCTATTTGCGACTTACCGCCTGATTGTTCAGGGCGATAACTATACCTGCCAATAAGCATTCTTGCAATCTTTTTTTTGTTAAAGAACTTATGACAAAAATAGGGTCGACCCCTATTTTCGATTACATCGCCATTCCGCCGTCAACCTGCAGTACTTGACCGTTAATATAGCCGCTGTCGTCACTTGCGAGAAATGCTACCGCTTTGGCGACATCTTCCGGCGTTCCCAGCTTTTTGGCTGGAATAATGGCCATAGCCGCTTCTTTTACCATATCCGGCAGAACTGCCGTCATTTCCGTCTGAATAAAGCCCGGAGCTACACAGTTTGCCGTAATGCCCTTTTTAGCGACTTCACGAACTACCGACTTTGTCATACCGATAAGGCCTGCCTTGCTGGCGGCGTAATTTGCGCTGCCTGCCTGGCCCATAATTCCCGCTATAGAACTGATGCTGATAATTCTGCCGAACTTATTGCGAATCATCGGGCGAAGCGCCGCTCTTGTCGCCATAAACGCAGCCCTGAGGTTCACATTCATAAGAATATCATATTCATCGTCGCTCATCTGCATCATCAGTCTGTCTCTTGTGATGCCTGCGTTATTTACCAGGATACCGATTCCGTTATACTCTTTTGAAAGCTCTTCCATAACTTCGTTGAGTTTGTCGGTCTTGGTTATATCGACGCATCTGGTTATTACGTTGTAACCTTTTTCAGCGCATACCTTTTCGAGTTCTTTAAGCTGCTCGGCGTTCAAATCCAGTCCCGCAACAATCCTTCCCTGTTTAAGTAACTCAAGTACAATTGCCCGCCCGATTCCGCGTGCAGCGCCTGTTACAACTGCTAATCTTTGTTCTGCCATTCTTTACTCCATTAATTTCTTCATACTATCAACATCACTGATATTCACGATATCAGTTCTTCTGCTTATTCGCCTCATCAGGCCGGTCAAAACTTTATTTGGACCTATTTCATAAAATTTCGTGACGCCGTCGGCAAGAAGCTTTTCCATACACTTCTGCCAAAGCACAGTTCCCGTTAATTGTTTTTCGAGTCCCTGTGCTATTTGATCTTGGTTCTGGTAATATTCAGCGTTTACATTCGCTATTACTGCGATATCTGCAGGATCATTTATTTTACTGTGTGCAATAGCCTGTTTAAGTTCTTCAGCCGCCGGCTGCATCATTGCAGAATGAAACGCGCCTGCGACTTTGAGTTCAACAGCCTTCATCGCTCCGTATTTTTCAGCAAGTCCAAGCGCTCTTTTGCACGCATCGACGCTGCCGGTAATAACGATTTGTCCCGGACAATTAAAATTGGCACAGCTTAAAAGTTCGCCCTCAGCCGCTTCGACGCAAAGCTTTTCACAAGCCTCCTGCTCAAGTCCGATTATACTGACCATCGAACCTTTCGAAGCATCTGCCGCCGCCTGCATCGCCTGTCCGCGTTTTTGTACAAGTTTCAGGCCATCTTCAAAACTGATGATACCTGCCGCGTAAAGAGCTGTATATTCTCCAAGACTCAAACCTGCCGTTACATTTGCCTGTTTCAGTAATCCTTTAGATTTAAGCGATTCCAGAATTGCCGCTGAAACAGTATAAATCGCAGGCTGTGACATCGTTGTTGAATTAAGTTTATCCTCCGGCCCTTCGAAGCAGATTTTCGAAAGATCGTATCCGGTGATTTTATCTGCCTTATCGAAAAGCTCTTTCGCTATTGGTTCGGATTCGTAAAAATCTTTGCCCATACCGACCAATTGAGCGCCTTGACCCGGAAATATATATGCAATTTTTTCTGGCATCTTCTTCCCTGAACAATAAAAATTAGAATTCAATTACGTTTGCACCCCAGGTCAATCCGCCGCCGAACGCCACAAGCAGAACGACATCTCCTTTTTTTATTCTGCCCTGCTGCATACATTCGTCAAGTGCGATCGGAATTGATGCCGCTGAGGTATTGCCGTATTTATCGATGTTTATAAAAACCTTGTCATCCGCAAGTTCAAGTCTCTTTGCTACAGACTCGATAATTCTTGCGTTCATCTGGTGCGGTATAAACAAATCAATATCGCCGATTGATAAATTGCAGTTCGACAGGCAATTTTCGACCGTTTCAATGATCCTGCGAACTGCTAACTGATATACTTC
>JAKJEQ010000183.1 GCA_022705345.1 Planctomycetota bacterium
ATTAAAAAGCGTGCAGACCGTTTACACAGTTAAATGAACAGACCCATAAAAAGGGAGGAAAATGACTATATTGATACTTTCATGATGTATTTGCTTGTATAATACAGTTATTTTTTAGGTGTTTATTAGCGTTAATTCGCGGTTAATAGTATTTTCTACGCACTGTATTTTTTGGCTTCAAGGCGGTATTTACGCTGTCTTTCGTAATCAGCTATCTGATTTTCATACTCTCGGCATGTAATTGTATAGAAATCCAAATATTTATTTTCATCGCGGGTAAAGAGTAATTTCCCTTTTAACGTTTCGAACCGATAAATGGGTTCAGCGTTATTTAGAATTCCGATATCAGGCTCATTGTCGGGTGTTATAGAATTTACGATTTCATAAATTCTTCGATATAATTCCAAAGTCATTTTACCATGAACATATATTGCGATATCGACATCGCTGCCCGCTTTGACAAAACCATCTTTAGCCGAACCGTGCAAAATCGCGAATACCACTTCAGGGCATTGTCTTTTTAGTTCTCCAGATAATTTTTCTATTTCAAATTTCATTCTATTTTGTCGATCTCGTCTCTAAACATTCTAAACGAACCAAGCTGGTTTTTTGCTATATTATAAACAATCTCCGGATCAATTTCTTCATACTGATGTACGATTATATTACGAAATTTAATCATATTACTATATGCGTCAGCAGATTTAATGATTCCGAGAGTTTCCAATTTAGCGATAGCTTCTGTCGAAGTAGCTGCCGGCCCGGCATTTTCAATGGCAATTATACGTTCGGCAATATCGATAACTATTTCGACCATAACCTGTAATGAACGTTCAGCCATACATCGAAGTGCCCAATCGTTTTTGAAAGTCGCAAAGCTCACATCTTTTAGATGATTTTGAAGTTCAAGCAGGTGTTTGTCGAGGAGCGTAAACTTTCTTTGTATAACTCCATTGTACTTCATAGTAATTCCTTATTAAATACATTGCTATAATAATAGTTTTAACGCTGTTTGTCAAAATGCTTTTGTTCGCTTGCCAATAGCCTGTTTTTAGCTTATATTGCGGGATATGTTGACTAAAGCAGCGATAATTAGTGTTGGTAATGAGCTTCTAAACGGCAATACAGTTGATACAAACAGCAACTGGCTTGAAAGTCGCCTTCTCACCGTTTCTATTCCTGTAATTCACAGTTGCGCAATCATCGATGATATTGATGAGATAAAAAACGCCATTGAATATGCCTCCGGCAAAGCGGACGTAATTTTAATAACAGGAGGTCTCGGCCCGACAGATGACGACCTTACACGCCAGGCAATCGCAAAATATTTAGATGTTGAGCTTGAGTATCATCCCGAAATTTTCAAGAAAATTGAAGATTTTTTCATCTCCATCAATCGTCCTCTCGTCGAAAAAAATAGAATCCAGGCATATCTGCCTGCGGGTACAAGCGAAATTGAAAACGACCTCGGCACAGCCCCCGGAATATTTTATCAGGATGATAAAAAAATTATTGCATCATTCCCCGGCGTTCCATCCGAGATGAAACAGATGTTCGATAAATCTATATTTCCGAAACTTCAAAATTTAAGCACCGGCAATTTAGTCATAAAAAAAATCAAGTGCATTGGCGCAGGCGAATCCACTGTTGCCGAGATGATTGGCGATATGATGGCAAGAGACAGAAATCCGCTTATCAACTGCACTGTTGACCACGGAATTATTACGCTGCACATTATCGCAAATGCCGCAGACAAAAAAATCGCCGAAGAGATGGCCGCAAAAGATATCAAAAAATTGCAGCACATTCTCGGCCCGCTGATCTTTGGTTATGACAATCAGACACTTGCCGAAGTAGTAGGGCAGGAATTATCCAAAAAGAAAAAGACTCTCGCAACAGCCGAATCCTGCACAGGCGGCCTGATTTCTAAAATGATTACCGATGTCCCGGGTTCCAGCGATTATTTCACTTACGGCTGGATTACTTACAGCAACGAGGCTAAAATCTCACAGCTTGGTGTTGATAAAAAATTGATCGAACAGTTCGGAGCCGTCAGCAGCGAGGTGGCTTCAGCCATGGCCGTTGGAGCAAGGAAAAAAGCAGGTTCCGACTACTCGATTGCCGTTACCGGAATCGCCGGCCCCGGCGGCGGAACCGAACAAAAACCGGTAGGATTGGTATATATTTCTATTGCCGGCCCGAATAGTGTGAAAACAGACAAATTTTTATTTGGGTCAAGAAATCGCGATTTTATCAGACTACGATCTTGCCAGGTCGCACTTAATTTGCTCAGATTAAACTTGTGCATTTGACCTGAAATGCCGATAGTGGTATAATGTCTTTTAGGGAGGAGTGAGAATGTCTATTAATTATTTTAGGTATTATGGCTAAAAGTCGTAGAAAATTAGGTGAAATTCTTTACAAAAACGGGCTAATTGGCAAGGAAGCCCTGATTACTGCTATTAAAACAAGCCATCAAAAAGGCAAAAGGCTTGGTGATTTCCTTATTGAGCAGGGACTTGTAACTGAAGAAGAAGTTTGCAAAGCCGTCGCCCATCAGTTCGGCCTGGATTATATCGATCTCGATCGCTTTCACATTTCACAGGAAGCAATGAAACTTATTCCGCAGGAAGTCGTCCAAAAGTATAGTGTCTTGCCCATGGCCAAAGAAAACGGCAGGCTCAAACTCCTTATCAGCGACCCGCTCGACCTCGACATGCTTGATACTCTGCGTTTCAGGCTCAACAGCGAGCTCGAATGCAGCCTGGCCAGCCCCACAAAAATTCGTGCTTTCATAGACAGAAGCATCGATAACGTCAGAAGCAGTATTGACGCCACAGCCGCGGAACTTGCCGCCGAAGGCCATTCCATCGAAGCGGAAATTCTCAAGGCCGAAGCCGCAGGTGACGATGATGATGGTCCTGTCATCAGGCTCGTCAATATGATGATTGACGAAGCCGTGAGAATGAAGGCAAGCGATATTCACCTCGAACCAATGGCCGACCGCGTCAGGGTACGCTATCGTGTTGACGGTGTTTGCGTCGAAAGAGATACAATCCCAAAACATATGCAGGCTTCTGTGCTTGCAAGAATGAAAATCCTGTCCGGAATGGACATTTCTGAAAGACGCCTCCCGCAGGACGGCAGAATTCAGCGAGAAATCGATGGCAAGAAGATCGATTTCCGTGTTTCCGCTCTGCCCGGCTATCACGGCGAAAGTACCGTGCTTCGTATTTTGTCGCCTGAATCCATTAACATCGGTATCCAGGCACTCGGTCTCGGCGACGAAGACCACCAGAAATTCTTAAAAATTATTAAACGGCCTAACGGTATTTTCCTTGTTACCGGCCCAACCGGAAGCGGTAAAAGTACAACCCTTTATTCCGCACTGAAGGAATTGAACAAGCCCGACAAAAAAATCATTACTGCCGAAGACCCTGTAGAATATAACGTCGCCGGCATTAACCAGTGCCAGGTCAAAGAAGATATTCAGCTTACCTTTGCCAAAATTCTTCGTGC
>JAKJEQ010000184.1 GCA_022705345.1 Planctomycetota bacterium
ATATACTAAATCCGAAATACTAATATCGAAATCCGAAACAAATTCGAATTACCAAAATCGCAATGTTCAAAACTGCGATGTTTGCCACAGAGGACGATTTTTTTTAGCCACAGAGCTCACAGAGAACACAGAGATATTTAATATTAGCCACCCTTCGACAAGCTCAGGGCAGGCAGAGAATACAGAGATATATGTGATGGCGATTGGGGGATTGGGAAGCGGAGAAAGATTGTACCTGCTCCCTGCTCGGAAGGAATCGTCAGCACTGACATTTATAGAGTGTCAATTTATGTTGATTAGTTTGTCGATGCCGTAGTTTTGGGAGATCGAGGTCTCTTCAAATTTCCGCTGGGCCCTGTCGAGGACGATCGCAGGCTCGTCCATCTCGAACTCGATGACGTCGAACTTCGAGTCTGGATTCCCGGCAAGCGCTTCGGGAATGTCTCGCATCGAACTGATTTTCATGCCGTTTATTTTGTCGACGACGGTTTGGCTCATATTGTGATAGCCGATGTTAAGATTCGCGGGCAGGCAGTAACTTAAAATTACAATCTCTTTGCGCTCTGCGGCTGGCTTGAAGGCATTATTTACGAGATAATGATAAATGTGCGGCTCCATCATGCCTTCCCAGTTTTCGCCTCTGGCCATCATATAACTCCTTGTGAGCTTTTGCAGTACACAACCGCCAATGATGATGTACTCGGGCTGTGCGTCAACTTCGTACCATGGGACAAGCATATCTGAAATAATAAATTTTTTTGCGGTGGAGCTAATAATTTGGATTTTTTCATCGCGCCAGAGTTCGAAAGTTATTTTTTGGCCTGCTGTTTTTGATGTAATTAAATAATCCAGCGGCAGTATATCGAATTGTTTGTCTTTGTAACGGCCGTAAGGATTGATCGAGTAACCGTCAATGCTGAGCAGGACGTCGCCAGGTTTTAAGGCGTCGCTGCCGGTGCCGATTGAGTAAACATCCGATACATACACGCCGCGGCTTATCGCATCGGGAACTTTTAAATATTTTCTCATCGCGGGTTCGAGCAGGTTCGAGGTTTCAAAACCTTTCATTGCGATACCGTCATAATCGCCATCGCGGAAATCAGCGAGGAAGCGGTTGATGACTTTGCCGGGGATGATGTCTGCTTCTTTTTCCTTGCCTGACCAGCTTGCGATTCCGATGGGTTTGTGGTTTAGGCAGTATAACTGTCCGAGGTTTGTAGCTTCGGAAATTCCGGCAGTAACGAAGAGGAGTGTTTTGGAATAAAAAATCGAAGCGCTGTCGACGGTGACTCGGTCTAGGAAGCCTCTTCCGTTGTACATCTGGCCGCTGGCGGAGAGCCAATAGAAACTCACTGGTGCGCCTTTTCGGTACTTTTCGCTGAATTTCAGTGGAGTGAGAGGCAGGGGCAGTGAATTGCTGTCAAGCTGAACGAGAGCGAGGTTGCTTTCGTAATCGGCCATGAGTACCTTGGCCTTTATGAATTCGTTTCTGTCCGCTTTTCTGGCCTGGATGAAGGCGGCGTTGGCGACATTCGATGCGAGCGTAATAACTTTGTTTTCGGCTACGGCGCAGCCGACCGCGAAGCCCTGGGTTAGTTCCTTGTTCTTCCAGGGCTGGTATTGTTCGAAGCTCTGGTACGAAATCTGCAGGTAAACAATGGAATTTATTAATTTGTCGGAAATATCGTTTGCGAAAGCTGTGATATACGAAGCTAATAATAAAAAAAACGCAGTGTAAAGCCGAGTCATTTTCATATTTGTCCTTCCGGATAAGACCATGCGGGCACATTATATTTTTTTAGGATACTTTGGTTTCTCTGGTGCGCCTGTTTTGAATCGAGGAGCAGTGGGATTTGCGAACTCATAAATTTCAAAATATAAAATTCGGTTTCCTTGTTGGCAAAGGCGTTTCGCAGGTCTTCGATGCTTCTGACGGGTTTGTTGTTTATGCTCTCGACGGGCTTGTTGATAAATTCGGCGTCATAAACGTTGATTTCGTCCGGCAGAATTTCGGAAAGGATAACGTACTCCTTTCTTTGTGGGTCTTTGTTTAGGATTTGCGAATCGCTGAGGAGGTATCTCAATGTATGGGGGATGTCGTTTAGCCATTCGCGGCCCCAAGTTTCGAGGAAGTTTCTGCTTGCGGTAACGAAGGTCAGGCCTGCAAAACATATATACCTGGGCTGATTATCATAAACCCTGGCGAATTCGAAGACGGGCCTGTTTAGCTGGATTTCGAGCTGCGTTTTATGCTGCCGGCCGTTTCGCCAGAAAACGATATCGACCTTTTCGCCAATCTGCTTTGCTTCGACGGCTTCTGAGAGTGAATACTTCTGGCCGTAAATCGTGATCATCCCGTCGTTGTCAATGTCGCGGCCGTCAATGTTTGTTATGCAATCGTTTTTGTTTAAGACTTTTTCAGCGGAACTGTTCAATAAGACGGAAGTAACGACAACTCCTTCTGTTTGCGGCGGGACTTTTAAAAATTCTTTGTAGCTTTCGTTATGCAAGGCGTCGAAAATTGTGACACCGAGCGAGCCGAAGCCATCGTAATTGCCGTCTTTAATGTCGTCAAGGAAATGATTAATAACGGTAGTTGGAATCATATATCCGATGTTGTCTGCTTGTCTCATACCCTGAAATGCGACGCCTACGACGTTGCCGTCCATAATGACAGGTCCGCCGCTGTTGCCTGGATTTATCGCGGCGTCTGACTGTATAACGAGATGTGAATCCGCACCGCTGTGAATATAAACATCAGTCTGGATGCGTGAGACGACTCCTTCAGTGACGCTGATGTGTGTTCCGCCCATGGGAAATCCGTAAGTAACGACGGTGCTGTTGACTTGGGGCAGGCCTCCGATTTTCAGCGGCTCAGTGTCCTTGAAAAAACTGTCGTCGATGACTTTCAAGATCGCCAGGTCGCAGTCGTGGCCGACAAATTCCACCTCGGCAGTGTATTTTTTTGCGAGGTTTTCTTTTTTTACGATTATGAACCTGCTGTCTGAGACGTTGTGAGCGTTGGTAAGTATCCTATTGCCTTCGATGATAAAGCCGGAGCCGACGCCTTGTGAAATCGAAGTCTGCTTCCATGGGGTGGTGTAATCGTACGGCTGCTTTACGATTTGTATCATCACAACCGCTTTGTTGGTGTCGGGGATTGCGGCACAAATCGCCGCGGATAAAAGCAATAATATAATTGCGGATATTTTCATACGTTACTCCATTAATTTTTACTCAAGAGCCAATTCGTGTTTGAGATTGCTTCGTCGTCCAGAAACGGGACTCCTCGCAATGACAAAAATGACGTTTGTATGTCATTGCGAGGCTGTCCGCAGACAGCCGCGGCAATCTCAACCGCTGAATCGGTCAGTTTGAGATTAATATTTTGTATCGGCATACTACCTATTCGATTCTTTTTGCAGTCTCAATTGTTCGAGCCTTAATTTGGCGAAACGGTAATTCACGTCGCCGACCCTGCTGAAAAATTC
>JAKJEQ010000185.1 GCA_022705345.1 Planctomycetota bacterium
GTATCGGAAATGGAAGACGAACCTCAAAGCCCCAAAATAGAATTCCTGATGGCCATAGCCGGACCTCTATCGAGCCTGGTATTGAGCGGGATTTTTTATGTGCTTGTTCTGCTGAGCAGGAGTATAAATATGCCGGAATCTGTCAGCGGAGTTCTGATTTATCTTTCCATAATCAATGTTGTGCTTGCTGTTTTCAATCTCATTCCGGCTTTTCCTCTTGACGGCGGCAGGGTTCTGCGTTCGATTCTCTGGGGGGCAAAGCATAATCTTCGCTGGGCAACACAAGTGGCCTCTTCACTCGGTTCCGCTTTTGGAATTTTGCTGATAATTCTGGGCATAATGAGCTTTATTTCGGGCAATTTTATCGGAGGGCTATGGTATTTCCTTATAGGGATGTTTATTCGAGGCGCTTCGAAGATGTCTTACCGGCAATTGGTCGTAAGGAAAGCTCTGGCAGGCGAAGAAGTCGACAGGTTCATGAAAACAGAACCTGTTACCGTCTCTCCTGATTTGTCAATCCCCGAGTTGGTGCGGGATTTTTTTTACAAGTACCATTACAAAATGTTTCCTGTGCTGACTGACCAGGGGGTATTGGGCTGTATATCGTCTCGCGATATAAAGCAAATTCCTCACAATCAATGGGATAATTTCCATGTTTCTGACCTGGCAAAGCCATGCGATAATGAAAACTCGATTCAAGCTCATTCGGACGCTGTCAAAGCTCTTTCGCAAATGAGCAGCACCGGCAACAGCAGGCTGATGGTTCTCGAGGGCAACAAACTTGCGGGTATAGTTACGCTTAAGGATTTGCTGAAGTTCCTGGCTTTGAAAATAGACCTCGAAGGAGATAATCAAATTGATTTACCTCAAATTTAAAACATAAAGGAGAGAAAATGAAAAAGTTTTTATTTCTGATTAGTGTCTCAATAGTGATGATTCAAAACTGCCATTTAGCCTTTTCTCAAGATGATAACAAGCAGGAAAAAGGGCCGACAATATTTCTGTGCTGTTACGAGACTAATGAAAAAACAAATCCGCTTGCCGATTTTATGTATTTTGTTCCTCTGATTTCGCCGGTGCAGGTTACCAATGAGCAAAGCGCAAATAACCAGCAAATCGGCTATGTGATTTCCTGTACGAAAGAAACAAAAAAAAGCTCTTTTCATACTGTTTGTGAATTCAGGATGGAAGGGCAGGGAAGTAATTTAAATGACTTTGATAAAGAAGGAATGATAGAGCGGAACAAAAAGAATATTAAAAAAGGCAAGCCATTAAATTTAATGGCGAAGGATATGGTAAAATCGATATCTTTGGCGATATAGAAAATGGCGAGGAAGTGGTAAAAAAAGTTATAGTTCACTTCAATGCAAGGGGAGCTAAAAGCCCGGTATATGCCGGTTTATACAGTGTAAAACCGGAAAATGAAAATTATTCTTATGAAAATAAATTCGATACGAAAGTTGCACGCGTAAACACTTTGACATTTATCAGGGACGAGGACATACCCAAAATGGACATTAAAGTGGCTTCTGTTGGGAAAGAAGAAGAATCGCAGGGATTCATGGAAGGATTGGTAGGTGCAATTGCGAACCTTATAATCGCCCCTTTTGAAATAACGCAAATTGGAAATAACGAAATGCTAAGACTCGGAAAGGCTTTATATGATGGAGAAAAAAAGTTTACCTTCCCGAAAGCGGAAAATTTAATAATTGCCGGCCAGAAATAATTACCATTTTTTTTGTAATTGTTCATAACGGTTTTGCATTTTATTCGATTTTGTAGGGGCGAACCTATGTGTTCGCCCGGGGCAGACACACAGGTCTGCCCCTGCAACATGAACGTTTACCATTTTTTGAAAACGAAAAACACGGCAAGGATTATGAAAGAAAAGCCAACTAAATAATTCCATTTGATCGGTTCTCTAAGATAAAGAATAGAAAAGATAGCGAACACGACAAGTGTGATTACTTCCTGCATCGTCTTTAGCTGCGCAGTTGAAAATTCATAGCTGCCGATTCTGTTCGCCGGAACCTGGAAACAATATTCCACGAAAGCAATAAGCCAGCTTATCAAAATTACAATCATTAGCGGCTTGCTTTTAAATTTCAAATGCCCATACCACGCAAAAGTCATAAATATATTTGAGATGGTTAAAAGGATAATAGCTTTCATTGTCATTCCATAACAAAGAGAATTGGTTACTTCAGAAAATCCTGAATTCCGCTGCGAATAAGCATAACAGCGATAGCCGCCAAAAGCAAGCTCATTACTTTCGACAGGGCCTTAGCGCCTGCATCGCCGAAAATCCTCATTAAATAATGTGATTGTTTGAAAACAAAAGCCGCTATCAGCAAATTCAGTAAAACCGAAATGATTGTCGGGAGCAACCCATATCGGGGTACTAAAACCAGTGATGTCGTCAGCACGGCCGGGCCGACCATCAAGGGAATTCCAAGCGGGACTGAACCGAGATTTTCAGAAGGCAATTTTCGGGCTTGTGCCGGATTTATGATATCCGTGATTGAAATACAAAATAGAATAGCGCCTCCGGCAATTTTAAAATCTTCTATTGTGATATCTAAAAATTTAAAAATAAGCCTCCCGATAAGAATGAATATCACGGCGACTGCGGAAGCTGTCCAAAAAGATTGAACAATAATATGATTTTTTTCTTTGGGCTTCATGCCGTTGGTAAGTCCCACGAATAAAGGCAGAATTCCGAAGGCGTCAACTGCGACAAAAAGCGGAATAAATGCCAGAAAAATCATATTAAATATTTTAAGCATTTGGTTTGGCCTCGTCTGTGCCATTGTAAATTTTAATTTTTTGCCACGGAGAATGTATCTCTCTTATGAAAGTCGGCCCTCTGCCTGTTTGAATTTGGATTTCCTCCCTTAGAAAATCGATATGCTGCAAAAGGGCCCACGCAGTATTGTGCCAGCTCATCTGATAACCTCGCTCATGCGCCTGCTTTTCCATTCGCAGCCTTTTCGACTGGTTGAAAATTATATAATCCAGAGATTGTGCGATTTGCTCGACACTTGGCTCGCCGGGATCTACGAGGATACCTCGTGCGTGCCTGCCGAATACCGCCCCTTGAGGGCATTTCTGATTGGAATGAATCAATTCGAGCGCGTATCTGAATTTTGTAGCGATAGCTATTCTGCCGCTTCCGAGCGTATCGGCCAGAATACCGCTTGAAATCTGCTGCATATTTAAGTAAGGCAGCAGCATAACATTGGAGGCGCCGTATAATTCCAGCAGAAGTTTTTCTTCCAGAAAAGTATCAAGAAAGACTACGTCATACTTGCTGAATTCAACTTCGTTAAGTGATTTTGCCTTGCACCATCTGACTTTGGCTTCGCTAAGAGATCGGTTAAGCAGTTCCTGAAACTGCCTGTAATCCTCGCCTCTATTGTGCTTTACAAATTCCGGATGGCACTGGCCTGCGATTAAATATACGATTGATTTTCTCTGCTCCTCGGTTAG
>JAKJEQ010000186.1 GCA_022705345.1 Planctomycetota bacterium
CGGCGACAATTTTGGTGTCTTTTTTATGCTCTTTCAGAAATCTTCCGATACCCTGGAGGGTACCGCCGCTGCCGACACCTGCGACAAAGAAGGAAACATCGCCGCTCATTTGCCGCCATAATTCGACAGCGGTCTGTTCGTAGTGGACTCGTGGGTTGTCTGGATTTTCGAACTGCTGGGGGATGAAAACTTTTTTGTCGTTTGCGGCCATTTGTTGGGCTTTCTCGACAGCGCCCGCAATGCTGTCTTTTGCGGGAGTGAGGATGAGCTCAGCGCCGAGCGCCTTGATAAGTTTTTTTCGTTCTTCGCTCATATTTTCGGGCATAACGATAATGACTTTATATCCTTTGAGCCTTCCGACCAGAGCGACTCCGATGCCGGTGTTGCCGCTTGTGGGTTCGACAATGACGGAATCGGGTTTGAGCCTGCCGTCGCGTTCAGCGCCTTCGAGCATGGCAAGCGCGACGCGGTCTTTGATGCTTCCTCCGGGGTTGAGAAATTCGGCCTTTGCGTAGACACTTTCGCCTTTGAGCCTGATAAGAGGCGTATTTCCTATTAAATCAAGAATATTGTCTGTCAGCATTTTCGTATCCCTGAAAATGAAAAAGAATATCCATTTTTATGACGTCCGTCAAACAGAATCAGGATGATTAAACAGTCCTTGCAGTAAGTTCAGTTTGCGGGTATATTTACAGGCCTATTTTAAGGATTGAAAATGGCTGAAAAGGCGAAAAAATCGAGAACCGCAGAATCGATAGCGAATACATTCGAATGGATCATAACGGCGTTTGTGCTGGCGTTCATATTCAGGGCGTTTATTCTGGAAGCATTCCGCATCCCGACCGGCAGCATGGCCGATACGCTGATGGGCGATCATTTCCGGATGCGTTGCACACAATGCGGGTTTAAATACGAATATAATTTCAATCCTTATTTCCATAAGAGCTTTCATACTTACTCGGGCAATAACTATTACAAACTTTTGTCTCCGCCGAGATGTCCGAGCTGCGGATATTATGAAAAACCGAATACTACCGCCCTGCAATCGAACGGCGACAGAATACTCGTTTTCAAAAGTCTGTACCAGTTTGCCGAGCCTAAGAGATGGGATGTATTTGTATTTAAAAATCCGACTGAGCCTAAGATAAATTATATCAAACGGCTGATCGCCAAGCCCGGCGAAACGCTGGAGCTGATTGACGGTGATGTTTATATCAATGGTAAAATCGAACGCAAGCCCTCGAAGGTTCAAGATGAACTCTGGATGCCGGTTTATAATAATAATTTTATACCGATTCAGCCTCTGGAAGGCAGGTTTAACGAACATAGCTGGCACCAGCCTTTTACAAATGAAGCTGATTCAAACTGGCAATGGGACCCTCAGAGGCCTGTCGAGTTTACGCTGCGAAGCGATGAGGGAAATATCAATACGATGTTTTACGATACCGATAAGGGAAACGATTTTCGTTCGGCTTATGCTTACGATGAGCCGAAGTATTACAGGACACTGCCGGTGTGCAGCGATTTAAAAATGACCCTTAACGCAAACAGAAAAACTGACGGGTTAATCGGTGTCGGCCTGTCGAAGTATGGAATTCAGTATAACGCGATTTACTATTCCACCGGAACGATGGTAATTGAAAAGACAGGAAGCGACGGCGAAATCGCGGAGCTTGTGAAAGAAAAAATCGAACCTGCAAAACTGGAAAAGAATTTCAATGTAACTTTCGCGAATGTAGACCATCTGCTTGTATTCCAAATCGGAGATGAAAAAATTTCGTACGATCTCGGCCGGGACGCAAACGACGCGGGCGAGCGGAGAAAAGAGATCGAACCGAGAGCGACGATTTTCGGCAGCGGCGAGGTTGTCATAAAAGACGTCCGTCTTTACAGGGACATTTATTATATGGACACCAAAACAGGGTCTATGGAACCTGTTCTGAGGGCAGGCGAAGGCGACGCGTTTACGCTTGGCGAAAATGAGTTTTTCGCGATGGGCGACAACAGCCCGGACAGTCTCGACTCGCGGCTTTGGTCAATGGAAGGAATCGGGAATAACGGAATAGCTTACAGGCAAGGGGTTGTGCCGAGAGATTATCTTGTAGGAAAGGCGTTCTTTGTTTATTGGCCGGCGGGATTTCGGGCGGGGAATTTCAAACTTGCTCTGGTGCCGAATGTGGGGAAGATGCGATTTATTTACGGCGGGCAATAAGCTTAGACGTTTTGAAGCTGCACGGCAGGTTTGATATACCTGCAAATTATTTCAATCAAAGCCGAATGGTTAATTGGTTTTGAAATGTAATCATCACAGCCGATTTGACGGCATTTCTCTTCATCCTCGTTCATCAGGCTAGCGCTCATTGCGATAACGGGATTTTTGAAACCGAAAGCTTGCAGTCTCTTAGTAGTTTCGAATCCGTTCATATTCGGCATCTGCATATCCATCAGCACCAGGTCAAACTCCTGATTTGTGACCGCATCCATAGCCTGCAAACCGTCAGCGGCGATAGTTGAGGTAAAGCCTAATTTGTCGAGAATACATTTGAGGAGCGTTTGGTTGGCCGGAGCGTCATCGACAACGAGCACCCTGCCAGAAAATCTGCCGGTGTATTCGTCGGGGTTAAGAGTGTAAGACGAATTGGCTTGTTCTTTTGGAACTATAATATCAGCCGGAACAACCAGCTTGAATGTAGACCCTTTTCCCACTTCGCTGAAGAGACTGATGTTTCCTTCGAGCAGACGCACAAGCTGGCGAGTAACGGCAAGTCCAAGCCCTGTTCCGCCGTATTTGCGGGTCGTACTGCCATCAGCCTGTGTAAAGACCTCGAAGATGCTATCCTGTTTGTCGAAAGGTATTCCGATACCGGTATCGGCCACTTTAAATTCGATGAAAGGTTTCTGGTCGCGCATAATTGTCTGCACGGTGAAATCTATCTTTCCTTTTTCGGTAAATTTGACAGCGTTGCTGACAAGATTAATCAGGCATTGTCTCAGCTTGATGGCATCGACGAAAATCTTGTTTGGCACATCGGGCGAACATACAGTATTAAATTCCAGATTCTTCTGCCCGGCATCCGGTCTCATAAGGGAATCAATATTAGCCATCAGTTCCGGTATGTCGCATTCGATGTTTTCGACTTTTATTCTGCGTGCTTCTAATTTTGAGAAATCGAGAATGTCATTAATAAGTAAAAGCAGCCTTTTGGCGCTGTCGAGGATAAGCCTGACATATCCGCTTTGCTCCTGGGTGAGCTGTTCTTCAGAAAGCACTTCGCCAAAGCCGATGATGGCGTTCATTGGAGTACGAATCTCATGGCTTATATTAGCAAGGAACTGGCTTTTCGCAACGTTTGCCTTTTCGGCTTCCTGAGCGAGCTTATTAGCCGTTTCTGTCGCCTGCACAAGCCTGGCATTGGTTTTCTCGAGTTCCTGCTTTGCCTCGATGAGCGTTGCTTTGGATTTTTTTCTCTCGATG
>JAKJEQ010000187.1 GCA_022705345.1 Planctomycetota bacterium
GGCCTGATTCGTTCATTGCTTTTGTGATGGCTTTTCCGCCGCCGTGGATGAGAATCGGCCTAATGCCGACAGTGGCCATGAAGACAACATCGGTCAGGAGTTTTTTCTGCAAAGCGGGGTCATCCAGTACGCTTCCGCCAAGCTTTACAACGACGATTTTGCCGCGGAAGAGACGGATATATTCCATCGCGGCGACGAGCGCTGTGGCCTTTTCTATAGCTCTTTTTACCATTTTATCTCCGTAAATGTAAAAACCCCTTTTAAGGGGCTAATTTTTCCAATTATGGAAACGGACAATTATATATATTTTAATCCGAGAGGGTCAAGAAAGATTTGCCTTTTTATCGGGCTTTTTAACAAAGAAATGAAAAAAGCCAACTGTCGGATTCGAACCGACAACCCCCGGTTTACAAAACCGGAGCTCTACCGTTGAGCTAAGTTGGCATAAGAGTGGGTTATTTTACAATCAAAAAATGATAATTCAAGCAAAATAATCTTGATAAATCCTTCAAAATTCGAGTTAAAAAAACAAAAAATAAAACTCAAAATAGTGGAAACCGCCCATTCGGCTTGCTCAGGGCGGATATTTATTTTATAATTCAAATAGCTGGCCCGGAGTTGGAATATGGGCGTTTTTCATGCCGGCGTTGAGCAGGGATTGGGAGAAATGCTCAAGGGCATTTTTTTCGCCATGGACGCAGAAGGCGTGTTCGATATGCGAAGCGCCGCAGCCGTTAAAGTATTCGAGCATTTCATATTCGTCTGCGTGGGCGCTTAATGCGGCGATCTCTTCAACCTTTGCGCGGACCGGATGATATTCGCCAAAAATCTTTACTTCACGACGGCGTTCGGCAATTCGACGGCCCAAAGTATTTTCAGCCATGTAGCCTACAATCAAAACGACGTTCTTCGGGTCATCTATATTGTTTCTCAGGTGGTGAAGTATCCTACCTGCTTCGCACATCCCTGAAGCTGAGATGATTATCATCGGGCCAGGCATTGTATTGAGTGCCATTGATTCCTCGACGCTTTCGGTATAATGCATATTATCGAAGTTGAACGGTTTTTTGCCGTTGATGAGAAATTCGACGGCGCCTGAGTCCCAGCATTCTCGGTGCTTGCTGTAAACCTGCGTAGCGGCGCTTGAGAGCGGCGAATCGACGTAAACGGGAATCGGCTGGATACGCCCTTCCGTAAAAAGCTTATTGAGCAAATAGACGAGGTATTGGGTTCTGCCGACGCTGAAGGCGGGAATGATGAGTTTGCCTTTTGTATCGCAGATAATCTCGACGACCTTGCCAAGCTCGCCTTTTGCGTCTTCGGCTGGCGGATGACGGCGGTCGCCATACGTGCTTTCGGTAATCAAATAATCGATATCTTTGATGAGCACGGGATCTTTGAGAATTGGAATGTTATGGCGGCCGATGTCGCCAGTGAACATTAGTTTTTTTGCTGCGCCGTTTTCGCGGAAATTTATTTCCGAAAAGGCCGATCCTAAAATATGACCGGCATCGTGGAAAGTAACTTCGACATTATCGAACAGCTTAAAAGGTTTTGAATACGGCATAGGTACAAGCTGCTGAATCGCCCTTTCGGCGTCTTCAGGGGTGTAGAGGGGCTCAAAGGGATTTTTGCCCTGACGGAGCCTCTTTTTATTTACAAATTCGATATCGTGAACCTGGATACGTGCGCAATCGTGGAGCATTATTTTGCATAAGTCGGCGGTGGCATCGGTGCAGAAAATTTTGCCTTTAAAACCTTTTTTCACGAGTGTCGGGACGTTGCCGCTGTGATCCATGTGGGCGTGAGAGAGGATCATAACGTCAATCTGGTTAGGGTCAACGAGGAAATTGCGGTTCTTTTCAAACGCTACTTTTCTTTTGCCCTGGAACAGGCCGCAATCGAGCAGAATATTTTTACCATTGATTGTAACTATGTGAGATGAGCCGGTAACTTCGCCGGCAGCACCGTGAAAAGTCAATTTCATCATTCATCCTTAATTTTTTAATCGCTGATTCCACTGATTATACTGATTTTCCAATAATTTCTCAACCTTTTGTAAATTTTCTTTTTACGGAAATCAGAAGCGGCAGCGAGGCGAACTGGGCAATCATTGAAAAAGCAATCAGGTACGGGATGGAAATATCGTAAAGAAGCCCCATGGCCAAACTCCCCAGGAACCAGCAGAGACCGTATCCGGCGTTGAAAATGCCGTAGCCTGTGCCTCGTTTGGATTTTGGAACCATATCAGCGACAACGGCGCGGATGATCGATTCCTGCGCACCCATTCCTATTGCCCATAAACAAATTCCGATGATTATCATCACGGGGCCGGAAGCGAACGCGAAAATCGCAAAAAACGCAGAAAGAATAACAGCGGCGGCAAGCGAAAGCATACCAGCCTTGTCGTACCATCTGCCAAATATGAGAGCGGCAATGCCGTCGATGCCCATCGCGATTGCGTAGAGCAGCGGGATCCATTTGTCGTCGAAAAGGGCTTTTTCCTTTATGTGGAACGCCACCAAAGGATAATCAGCGAAACCTGCGGCAATCAAGCCGACAGCGGCAAGATATAACCAAAAGACTTTTGGAAATTTGCCGTCATCCTCAAGAGGCTTATCAATTTCCAATTTGTGCGGATGAGGATAAATGATCCGCGATAAAATAAGAATCGCAATGGCTATTCCGGCCGGTATCGCTAAAACGGCATAAGCGGATTTATAGGAATTTTTTGTAATCGCCAAAACGATCATAACGATAATCGGGCCTGTCATTGCGCCGATTTGATCCATAGCTTCGTGAATCGCAAAGCCCCAGCCGCGGCCAACTGAAGAAGTAGCGCTGGAGAGCATCGCGTCACGCGCGGGATTGCGGATAGCTTTGCCGATTCTTTCTGCGACCATAAGCGCGACAGCCAGCGGCCACTGATTTGCCAAAGCGAGCATGGGAATCGCGAGCATATTGATGACATAACCTATGATAGTGATCGTCCAGTATGCCTGAGTTTTATCGGTTAAAAGGCCTGAGAAAAATCTTAAACCGTAACCGAAAAGCTCGCCTGCGCCGGCGGCAAAACCGACAACTACTGCGCTTGCTCCTAAAATGTTGAGATAAGGCCCGGCAAGACTGCGAGCAGATTCATACGTGATATCCGCAAACAAGCTGATTAAGCCCATAAGGATAATAAATCTCATCGCGTTTTTTCGATTGTTTTCCATATTAGCCACCGAGAATAATTTTTTTATTTAGCCACCCTTCGACTCATCACTTAATAAGTGATTCGCTCAGGGCAGGCAGAGAACACTCTCAAAGGGATGCCTTCCAGTCTTTGACTGAATCGGCAAGAGATATAATTACTCAAACTGACCGATTTTGATAATGATATTTATATAACTCATTATTTTCTAAACGATAACACACTTTATAATTTATGGTTTGAGATTGCTTCGTCG
>JAKJEQ010000188.1 GCA_022705345.1 Planctomycetota bacterium
CGCAGAGCAATGGATGATGGCGCTATAATAGCATGGCCGCAGCGGTATAACTGCGATGAACTTTCCGCTATTCAACATGCCATGAATTTAAAACTTCAGGATGAGGCGGCTTTTTATGCAGAATATCAGAATGAACCTTTGCCGGAACAACAAGGTGATGCCGATCAGTTAAGTTCCGAACAGATTACTGGAAAAATAAACAATTTTGCACGCGGTCAAGTACCTATCGGGTGTAACCACATTACAATGTTCGTAGATGTACAAGCCAAGGCTTTGTTTTTTGTGGTAGCTGCATGGGAAGACGATTTTACCGGGTATGTCATAGATTATGGTACATGGCCTGGCCAGAAACAGGCGTATTTTACGTTGCGTAATATAACCAGAACGCTTGCAGATGCATCATCAGCATCTGGAATTGAAGGTGCGATATATGATGGACTGGATAAATTAGTAAATTCGTATCTTACCCGCCAATGGCGACGTGATGATGGAGCTTATCTGACAATTGACAGATGCCTTATCGATGCTAACTGGGGACAATCTACGGATGTGGTATATAAATTCTGCAGGCAAAGTTCACATTCGGCTGTTCTTTTGCCAAGCCATGGTAAATTCGTGGGCGCATCAAGTATTCCATTTAGCGAATATATTAAAAAACGAGGGGATCGAGTAGGTCATCATTGGCGAATACCATCTATGATAAACAGACGAGCCATTCGTCATGTTCTTATTGACACTAATTACTGGAAATCGTTTGTCCATGCGCGATTTGCAGTTTCGATGGGTGATCCTGGAAGTTTGTCGCTATTTGGCAAGAAACCTCAGATACATCAACTGTTTTCCGAACATCTTACCGCAGAATATTGCATTCGTACCCAGGGAAGAGGACGCATTGTCGATGAATGGAAGATGCGTGCAGGAAGTCCGGACAATCATTGGTTTGATTGTCTTGTCGGATGCAGCGTAGCGGCATCAGTCCAGGGTGCTGTTTTATTTGCAGCAGATTTACAAAATAAAGTTAGAACACGCATAAAACTTTCAGACATTCAGAGGAGCAGAGGATAGTGAAAAACGATCTTGATAAAAATAAACAATCAACTAAACGAGGATTGGTCTGTAATCAATGTGGGTGCCAACATTTTTACACTATTTATACACGACCACGCGGTACAGGTATTGCTCGGTTGAAAGAATGTCGCTATTGCGGTAGACGCATACATACCAACGAGCAAATCGCAAAATAATTACACATATGTAACTTTTACAGAAATATTTCTTCCTACCCGTTACAAAAATCGGCATTTAGGTAATAGATATCTTATAGAGGGACATGTTTTTTTATGGCTGAAAATTTGGAAAAAACGATTGAAGAAAATTTAAATTCGCCTGCAAAAGTGACTAGTGACGGCTGTTCAGTCGAGCAGCATCCGCTTTCTGAGCAGATTGCGGCGGATAAATATTTGGCAAGCAAAGCGGCTAGTCGGCGAAAAGGTCTGGGCATTAGATTTTCAAAACTATCACCTTCAGGAACGGTTTAAGTATGTGGTTTTTCGGTAAAAATAAAAAGCAAAAGCTCTTTCATCCGGCAGGACGAATCCTGCGGGCAAGGTTTGATGCTGCCCAGACCACAGCTGACAACCAGCGGCATTGGGCTAATGCAGATTCTCTGTCTGCTGATGGTGCTGCAAACGTCGAAGTCAGAAAAACTCTTCGAAATCGCAGCCGCTACGAAGTAGCAAATAACAGTTACGCCCGCGGTATTGTTACTACCTTGGCTAATGATGTTGTTGGCACAGGGCCAAGGCTTCAGATGCTTACTGATGACGATCTCGGCAATGGAATTATCGAAACTGAGTTTATGAACTGGGCATCGCAAATCCGCTTGGCCCAGAAACTCCGCACTATGCGTATGGCACGAGCATCTGACGGTGAGGCATTCGGAATACTGTCGATTAATCGCAATTTAAATTCTCCTGTTAAACTTGATTTAAGATTAATCGAAGCAGACCAGGTGACTACACCATGGTCAAAGTTCCTTAATTCGCAATGTTTGGTTGACGGTATTGAGTTTGATTCTTTCGGTAATCCTGCCAGTTATTTCGTTCTTAAAAATCATCCGGGTTCGACGTCTATGATGTTTGAGCAAGACTATAATACTGTTGATGCCGGTTCCATGATTCATTGGTTCAGGGCCGAAAGACCCGGCCAAAATCGCGGCATTCCGGAAATCACCCCGGCATTGCCGCTCTTTGCACAACTTCGAAGATATACACTGGCAGTTATTGCAGCAGCGGAAACGGCCGCTGATTTTGCAGCGGTTTTATACACAGACAGCCCGGCAAATGGCGAAGCTGCTAATTTAGAACCGATGGATGTAGTTGCACTCGAGAAACGAATGGCGACTACACTTCCCGATGGCTGGAAGCTGGGACAGATAGAAGCACATCAGCCGACGACAACATACGGTGAGTTTAAAAACCAGATTCTAAATGAAATAGCACGCTGTCTGAATATGCCATTTAATATCGCAGCGTGTAATTCATCGGGATATAACTATGCTTCCGGCCGGCTGGATCATCAGACATATTACAAGAGCATCCGGGTGGATCAGGCTGACATGGCACTTGTGATACTCGATAGGATTTTGCAAGCATGGCTCAATGAAGCAATTTTAATTTCCGACTACCTGCCGCTTAACTGGCGAACCATCCGTCATTATCCCCATCAATGGTTTTGGGATGGAACTGAACATGTTGACCCTGCTAAAGAAGCTAAAGCACAGGAAATCAGACTCTCTAATCACACAACTACACTTGCAGACGAATATGCAAAACAGGGTAAAGACTGGGAAGTTGAACTTCGCCAGCGTTCACGCGAGAAAAAATTAATGGATGAACTTGGCATTTCAATGCCGCAAACAAATACAACTATTACTTCAGTTACGGAGAAAGACGATGACGCAGAATAAATTAAATTTAACAGCAAATTTTTCAATCGAAGCAGCACAAACAATCGGCGAAAACGAAAAACCCAAAAACAGGCGTTTTTCAATGACGGCGTATACCGGCGGTCCCATGATGCTTGAAGGCTGGAAGTATCCTGTGGTCATTGACCTTCAAGGTTTAAATGTCGGCAATTCATCTCGGCCGATATTTATCAGTCATAACCAGGATATCGATGATTTGCTTGGCCAGACTGACCATGTGGATATTCTGGAAAATAACTTAATCGCCGTCGGCGAAATCCTTGGCGACTCACCTCGTGTAACGCGGGTAATTGCATTGGCTGATAAAGGATTCAAATGGCAGGCATCGATTGGGGCACGCGCAGACCAGGTCGAATTTATCAAAGCAGGTAATATCGCTAAAGTTAATGGGAAGGATTTTACCGGCCCATTGAATATCGCACGTAAATCAACCCTGG
>JAKJEQ010000189.1 GCA_022705345.1 Planctomycetota bacterium
AATATCGGTGTTGATTCTTTCAACAGCCTCGGCAATCCGGTCTGTGCCGCTCTGGTGAGAAGCAGACGTCATCACGCATTCGGCACCGAAAGTTTTGCAAGCTTCCAGAACTTTTTCGTTATCCGTGGCAATAATAACACGCTCAAGCATCGACACCTTACGGACTTGCTCCCAGGTATGCTGAATAAGGTATTTGCCGGTTTGTTTAGCGAGAACTTTCCCTGGAAATCTGGTAGATTCGTAGCGGGCAGGTATAACAGCTAAGATTTTCACAAATATTTCGCAGCGATAAATAAATTAATGTATATTTTAATTAACACTGCCCGATTATATTATTCTAACTCCGGAGAATTGTCAATACCGGATAAAAATAATTTAAGATAAATCCCTATTTGACGTCAGATTTTAAAGTCTTATACTAATAAAATGGAAAGGATTATAAACGCGGCCAATAGGCTGCCAATAACAATCGGCAAAAAAATCACTGTTTCAAGCGGCGGCATTGTATCTGCGCTTGAAGGCGTCCGAGGCGATTATGAAATGATCTGGCTCGGCTGGCCGGGGGCTGCCATTACAGGAAGAAAGAATCAGCAGCATACCAAGAATCTGCTTTTCAAAGATTACGGCTGTCTGCCTGTATTCCTTAGCGACCAGGAAATCGACGGGTATTATCACGGGTTTTCAAATTCATCCCTTTGGCCGATTTTGCATTACAGGCCTTACTACATCAAACATCAAAGCCAGTGGTGGGAGCAGTATAAAACCGTCAATCAGAAATTCGCGGACGCGATTTTGAAAGTCGCGAAAACGGGAGACCTGGTCTGGGTGCACGATTATCAATTGATGCTTGTACCGGAAATGCTGAAACAGAGCGGGAAAAAATTGAAGATTGGTTTTTTTCTGCACACGCCTTTTCCGTCTTATGAGGTTTTCAGGTGTCATCCGCAAAGGAAAGAACTGCTGACAGGTATGCTCGGTGCGGATTTGATTGGGTTCCACACGTTCGGCTATTTACGCCATTTCCGAAGTTCCGCTATGCGTCTGCTGGGTGTTGAATGCGAAACGATGGTTGTTAATAGTGACGGCCGCAAATGCAGGCTGGGCGTTTTTCCTATCGGGGCTGATGTTCAGTCTTTCGAAAGGGAAATGGATACAGCGAAATTCAATAAAAAACGCGATGAGTTTATTAATATCTTCAAAGGCAAAACAATGGTGCTCAGCGTTGAAAGGCTCGATTATTCCAAAGGCATTATGCAGAAGCTCAAAGCCATTGACTGTTTCCTCGAAAAACGTGAAAATAAAAATAATATAGTTTTTATTTTCATAAATATTCCGAGCAGGGAGCAGGTGCCGGAATATCATCAGTTGCGCCAGGAAATTGAAAGTTTTGTCGGCAGGTTGAACGGCAAATACGCGACCGTAAAAAATACTCCGGTACATTTTATTTATCAGTCGCTCGAATTTACCGAATTGTGTGCGCTTTATAATATTGCCGATATAGCGATGGTTACGCCCTTGATTGACGGTATGAATCTTGTCGCAAAGGAATATGTTGCCTGCAAGCCGGATTATAAGGGCGTTTTGCTCCTTAGCGAATTTGCAGGGGCAGCCAACGAACTGTTCCAGGCTTTTATTATCAATCCATATGATATCGAATCTATGGTGCAGACGCTTGAAGCAGCAATGACTCTTGAGGCCGATGATATGAAAAGGCGAATGAAGGGACTTTACGAAAGAGTTGTGCAGTTTGACGCTAAGTATTGGGCGAAATCTTTCATTAATGAGCTTAATAAGGTTGAAATAATGCAGGCGGCTTCTCACAGAAAAGTCAACGTTCTGCAGGAGCTTTCAGAAAAACTTAACAATTCTCGAAAGGCCGCTTTCTTTCTCGATTATGACGGGACCCTTTGCGAGATTCGGGATGATCCTGATAAAGCAGGACCGGATAAAAATCTGAAAAACCTGCTCGAGCAGCTTGAAAGCAAAAAAAGCATTGACACCTATCTTATCAGCGGCAGAACTGAAAAAGACCTTGATAAATGGTTTGAGAAATATGATATTACCCTCATTGCGGAACATGGCTTCAGCTATCGCAGTCCGGAAACGCACAGATGGAAGCGGCTTATACGAAATGCGGATTTATCCTGGAAAAAATCCGTCAGGGAAATATTGCAGCAGCACGTCGGAACTACACAGGGCAGTTTTATCGAGGAAAAGGTTTCTTCTCTCACATGGCATTACAGGAAAGCAGACCCCGAATTCGGTTTGATAAATGCCCAGCAGCTTATGTCCCTTTTTATGGAAATGCTTTCAAATATGCCCGTCGAAGTGCATCACGGAAAAAAAATAATCGAAGTGAAATCTATACACGCAAACAAAGGAACTGCATTAATGAAATTCGCGGGAGGCAAAAGCCGCTATGATTTTGTTCTTTGCGCAGGCGATGACCAGACTGATGAAAATATGTTCAAAGTCAATGACTCAAGGCTGTTTAAGATTAAGCTCGGGCAGGGGCCTACAGAGGCACGGTACAATGTCGATAGTCCAAAAGAATTTCTGAATATTCTTTCGAGAATAATTGCGAAAAGAAAATAAAAAAACCGGATGCAGTTTAAAAACATCCGGCTTTATAATTTTTTAATATAAAATGTTAGTATCTGCTCGAGAATTTAGCTGAACGGGCGGCTTTGCGTCTTCTTCTGCGATTCTTCTCAGAAGGCTTTTCATAATAGCTGATTCTTTTGATGTCGCGAATGATGCCTTCTTTTCCGCACATTCTCTTAAAACGCTTAACCATTTGTTCGACTGACTCGCCGGCGCGAGATTTCACCTTAATCATATATAACTAAACCTTACCTTTTCTCGAAGAATACTAACTTTTTTTACAAATACGAATAGAATTAGAAATATTAGTAATTTCTATATGTTTTTCAAGCTAAAAATTAAATAAAAATGCCTTATTTTTCGGCTGGGAACCAAAATCGAGGTACTTTGACGCTTTTAAGGTCCTTTTATTTACAGTACCAATATCGTCAATTGAGCTGATTTTGGCCACATTTCTTTTATTTATTATCATCTCAACCGTGTTTGGACCTAACCCCGGTACTCGCAAAAGCTTATATTTGTTCGCCGTATTTATATTTACAGGGAAAAATTCCGGATGATTTTTGGCCCATATCTCCTTGGGATCTTGTTCAATGGATAGGCGATTATTCTTGTCGTAAAATATGTCTGATTGCTCAAAACCATACTTTCGAAACAGAAAATCGACCTGATAAAGGCGATGTTCCCTAATAAAGCCCTGCTGGTCGGGCATTTGAGGGTTTTCGGGGGTTATTTGCTGATAGGCTGAGAAATAAATCCGATTCAGACCCATCCTGTTGTAAAGGGCGGATGT
>JAKJEQ010000018.1:0-5715 GCA_022705345.1 Planctomycetota bacterium
CTTCGTCTTCTTCCGCATCCAGAGTCTCAAACTCCCATCCGATATCGAAATCCGAAATAGGCCTAAAAACCGCGACCTTGCCCGCCATCACCGGCATACCGAGAACATCCAAAGGCTCAGAAGGCCATTCCGAATATTCTCGCGAAACCTGAAACCGCCACTGAGGATAAAGATCATAAAGGTTCGGATTCGACGAAATTTCGCTTTCATAATCCAGCGTACCTATATATAAAGGCTCCGAAACATCAAAAAATTCATCGCCTCCGATTCCCGTATCTACAAACTGTGCGCCCGGCTCTCTGGCGATTCCCATCATGTCCGCCGTTTCAGGTGAAAGCAGAATCCCCGATGCACCGGTATCCAGGAACGCCCAGTTCTCCAAAAATTCGCCCTCAATCTCGATTGGCGGCTCGCTCGGCCCGCGCTTCAGCAGAAAAAGTATTCTTGGCAAATCCAGCGCCGCCTCCCACATCCCGTCAATTTCGAAATCGTTGCAGTCGCCCCGAACATCGCCGAAACCCGAAAAGAGAACTGAAATTATCAAAATATATTTAATTGCCCCATTCATATTTCACCCAATTCCATTATAACATTTTTTATAAGTTTTTCAAAATTTTATAATTATTGGCCAGAAAAAAAATACATACCAAAAACCATATGATGACAAAAAAGTCATTTTCCCCGATTTATTCCACCTGAAAAGAGATATATTAAAATTGAAAGAAAATTATAATCCGGTGAAAGCATTTCAACTCATTCTGTAAAGTATGAAGGGGCCTTTGAGGCTGGTACCAAATATACCCGCCGATCAAAAGCGGTAAGGGGCTTGCCGCGTTTGGACGCCAGAAAAATTTTGCTAATTATCAGTTCCTTATACAAATCTCTTTCTTTTAATCTGCACTATTTACCTTTCAAACAAGCCGTGCGCCTGCCAATCATCGTTGCAGGCAATGTCTGGCTCAAAAATTTGGGAGGCCAAATTAGAATTGATGGCGCCGTCTCAACGGCAATGATTAAAATCGGCTTTGGCGAAGTCTCCATTTTTGAAGTGGCAAAAAGCAGGTCGATTTGGGATGTCAGCGGCACAGTTGTTTTCAAAGGCTGCGCTCGCATTGGCAGAGGCTCGAAAATTATTGTTTGGCACGATGCCAAACTCATTTTCAATGATAAGTTTTGTATAAGCGCTGAAAGTTCGATAGTTTGCAAAAAAGCTATCACTTTTGGTGTTGACGACCTGGTAAGCTGGGGCGTTCTGGTCATGGACACTGATTTTCACAAAATCAAAGATATGCGAGGAAACCGTCTCAATCCCGATGGCGAAATCATAATTGGCAATCACGTTTGGATTTGCTGCCGATGTACGATCTTAAAAAACAGCGCGATTGGAAACAATGCCGTAATTGGAAGTGGGTCTATTATTTCTAAACCAATTATGGAAGACAATGTTTTGATTGCCGGCCATCCCGCAAAAATCATGCGCCGCGATATTGCATGGGAACATTAGTACAAGTTGAAATTCACGGCCTGCTCTCGCTTTGGAACCAGCAATTTCCAAAATTTTACACTTGCGCACATTTGCAGAACGCAGCCGAAAAACGAAAGACGAAACGAGCCTCGCAACCGCAACCGTATTACCGAATACTTGCTGTCACCGCGTCCTCATTTATTATGCATTTCACGATTTCGCCTTGATGCAGAATCGCATCTGTTTGCACCGTGATTTCATAATACCGCTCGCATTTGCCTGTGTTTTTAATGTCTGATTCTATAAGTACCTCTGCGGTTTGGCCGATGAATTGTCTTCTGAAATTGATCGCCAGTTGTTTTTCCAGCTCGCGCAGTTGTTTGGTTCTTTCAGTAATGACTTCTTTATTTATCTGGTCTTGCAGTTTTGCCGCCGCTGTGCCTGCCCGTTTGCTGAACGGGAAAATATGGATTTTTGAAAATCCTGCGAGCCTCGCTACTGAAAGGCTTTGCGCAAAATCCTGCGTTGTTTCCCCCGGAAATCCCACAATGATATCAGTTGTAATGGCAGGGCGGTCAAGCTGTAAGTTTATGTTCTCTATCGAGTTAAGAAAATCTTTCACAGTGTACTGCCTGTTCATCTTTTTCAAAATCCTGTCCGAACCAGATTGCAGCGATAAATGCAGGTGGGGCATTATATTAGGATGATTTTTCATTACCTCCAGCAAACGGCACGTAACATCCCCAGGCTCCAGCGAGCTTAACCTAATCCTCTTAACATAAGGTACTTGCGCAACTTTATCAACCATTTCAGCAAGCAGCGGATTTTCGTTATCTGGCCATTTTTTGCGTTTTACTGTATTTTGCCCATAAGCACCGAGAAATATTCCGGTAAGGATTATCTCTTTATGTCCTGATTTGACAAGGTCTTGCGTTTCTGCTATAATGTCTTGTAAAGGCTTGAACGTGATATTGGGTCTTGTGGTTGGAATGATGCAGTACGAACAGTAGCCATCGCAGCCATCCTGTACTTTCAAAAATGCCCGCGTTTGACCGCAGAACTTCTGTAAGCCTCTGTTTGGCAATGGCTTAATGATGTTCAGCTCTTTTTTAAGTAGTATAAAAAGTTCATTGATATTGGGTGCGAACAGGGCTTTGTCTTTGAGCGACTCGAACTCTTTCAGCTCGGATTTTAATAAACAGCCGGAAACGATTATTTTTGCGTTGGGATTCAGTTTTTGAGCCTTATGGACAAGCTGTCTGCTTTTAGCCGATGCGGTTTTTGTTACACAGCAGGTATGAATAATTATTATTTCGGCCGATTCGAACCTTTGTACGTATAAGAGGTTGCAATCGGTCAGAAATTGTATGATCTGTTGCGACTCATATTGATTTACTTTACAGCCAAGAGTATTTATAGCAAAAGTTTGCATAATTTAGGTAATCTGTTATAATTTAGTGTCTTGATAATATTTTATAAACCTAATTTTTAAAAGCAATTATCGGAAAAAATATGGTAACAGCCGCTCGTTCTGTTTGGGCAATCGACATAGGCAGCAGTTCTCTGAAAGCATTAAGACTTCAGGCGGCAGGCGACCGTATTGAGGTTACCGGGCTGGACTATATCGAACATCCCAAAATTCTTAACGCTGAAGGTATCAGCGAAGAAGAAAAAAATCAAATAATTCGTGCAAGCCTCGCCACTTTTGTCGGCCGCAACTCCTTAGCAAAAGACGACATAGCCGTTTCAGTACCCGGCCAGACAAGTTTTGCACGCTTTATCAAGCTTCCTCCGGTTGAACCAAAAAAAATACCGGAAATCATCAAATTTGAATCAGTTCAGCAGATTCCATTCGATATTAACGAAGTCGAATGGGACTGGCAAATGATGCCAAAACCCGACAGCCCTGAAGTGGAAGTCGGCATTTTCGCCATAAAGAACGAGCTTATCAGCAGGTATCTCGACAATTTCTCATCTGAAAACTTGCGAGTTACTCTCGTCCAGATGGCCCCCATGGCATTATACAACTACGCTCAGTTCGACCGAAATGATCTCGATGAACAGGACAAAAAAGCGGTTGTGCTGCTTGATATGGGTTCTGCTGACACCAATCTTGTGATTTGTACAAAATTTTCCGTCTGGCAAAGATGCATTCCCTTAGGGGGCAATAACTTCACAAAAGCTATTGCAGATGCCTTTAAACTCGATTTTGCAAAAGCCGAAAAACTCAAACGCGGCGCTCCAGTGAGCAAATACGCGAGACAGATTTTCCATGCTATGAAGCCGGTCTTTACAGACCTTGGTGCCGAAGTTCAGCGTTCATTGGGTTATTTCAGCGGAAGCCACAGGGGCACGGCTTATACAAAAATTGTACTGCTCGGAGGCGGCTTTAAGCTTCAGGGCCTTAACAAATATATTCAGCAAACCACTCAATTATCAGTAGTTAGGCCGGATGCATTTGAAAAACTTGTTCCTGCCGCCGGGGTTTCAAGCGCAAAGCTGCACGATAATATTTGCGATTTGGCAGTTACTTATGGTTTAGGTGTTCAATCTCTCGGCATGGCGAAAATCAACAGCAATCTTCTGCCTAAGGGTATAGCACGAAGAATGATGTGGGCAAGAAAGAGCAAGTTCTTCACCGCTGCTGCTGTAATTTTACTTGCTGCGTCTTTATTAGGCTTGTTTAAGACATTTATTGATCTTAAGAGCATTGGTTCCGGTTCATCTCCGAAAAAGCAGGCTACTGAATCGGCGATTCAAAGGGCTCGAAATATCGAGTCGGAATTACAGGCTCAAAAATCGAGAGATGAAACCTTCAAGCAGCAAATCGCCAGTCAAATGGAGATTTTCAAATACCGGGAAGTAATTCCTTTGCTTCATCAAACTATTTTAAAATGCCTGCCTCAGCAGAAAGATCTTGCTGAAGCATACGCTGCGGGCGATGTTAGCAAGATATTGTCAATACCTCGAAAAGAGCGCAAACAGGTATTTATTACCAGTATGAATGTAATGTACTATGACAGTATCGCAAGCGCATCTTTTGAAACCGGAAGAAGCGGCGGACGAAGCGGAAGGACATCTTCCGGCGGCTATTCAGAAACTAGTGACTCCACAACTCAAATGGCCGACGGCAAAGGTTTTGTGGTTGTTATAGAAGGCTATACGCCTTATGAACGAATCGGCGAGTTAATGGACCCGGCGGGTGTTGGTAGCGATCCTAATAAATGGGGAATTGTTACCAGGATGATGAATCTCAATTATTTCTTTGACGCTAACAGTCCCTTCCAGTTGTTCAATAAAGGAAAGATCGAGCATTTCAGAACAGAAACAGGCATTGTCGAAGTAACGGATACCAAAATGCCGGCCGGTATTGGTGTTTCCCAGTTAAAAACAAGAGGCGCAATAGATGAACCGCAATCCGAAGCTGCAGGCGGGCGGGGCGGCAGAACTTTCGGCAGAGGCGAGTCGGCAGACCGCGTTGGAAGCGAGCTGGTGCTCATCGATCCGCTTACAAACGAGGAAATCAGCAAAACTTATGAGCTTGATGAAAAGGGCAGAAAGAAACTCGATTCTTTCGGACAGCCGCTTTATATAGAACGAGACAGGTGGTTTAGAATTAAAGCTAAATTTCTCTGGGTAGACCCGCAGCAACAGCAGCAATTGGCGGGAACTTATTAAGAGCCGAACTACGAAAGACGCAAGTATATGGATGTAGTGAAAATAGTAAAAAAGAATATGGCTATAATTATACCGGCATCAATAGCAGTAATCGCATTGCTGCTTCTGGTTCCGTCTGTAATGCTTCGAGGTAAAATAAATACCAAGCTCGAAGAAAGCGCAAATTTGGGCAGAAGCATTGATTCGATGTTATATACCATAGTTTCGGAACGTCAGCCTGAGATAGAAAAAAAGCATCAGGACAATCACGAGAGAGACGCAAATGAAATTGACATGATGGTAAAGCAAACAACGCAAAGGGAATTGTTCAGCTATAAAATATTTCCAGAGCCAAATGAGACATCGACTCAAATTTTCAATGAATTCAAGCGAGAATACAATATCGCTTTTACCGGTTACGTGAATAGTTTAAACGCACTTGATGCGCCAACAGACAATGAGATACGAAAACTTGCGGGTGCGGTTACAATATCAACAGGCAATGACGGCATGTCGTCCGGTGCAAAAGGCGATGAGAAAATTGTCGAGCTTATATGTAAAAGCCGCAGCAAGGAAATCCCGGTTTACGCCAA
>JAKJEQ010000018.1:5776-14941 GCA_022705345.1 Planctomycetota bacterium
CCGTGGGTTTTCAGCGGCTATTCTTTCTGGGACAATTGGGAATACAAAGGAACCGCAAATTCAGTTAGAGACTGCTGGTATTGTCAGTTAGCCTGCTGGATTCACCAGGACGTCATTGATTCGATAAACGCCATAAACGCAGGTTCTTCGAGCGTCGATACATCCGCAGTAAAGAGATTGTTATCCGTAAGGTTCGGCGCGGAAACACGAGAAACAGGACTCGACCTGCCTGTGTACGTTACGGAGACCAGAGGCGGGTGCCTTCCGTGGACAGGCAGAAAATGCAATGAAAAAATCGATGTAGTTCATTTCAGCGTTTCGGCAGTTGTCAGGGCAAACGACGTACTGAAATTCATGTCCGCTCTCAGCAGCGAAAAAGAACATGTTTTTGCAGGTTATAAAGGAGAACTCGCTCCGGTAAAATATAAACACAATCAAATTACTGTGCTTGAAAGCAGTATTGCGCCAGTTGACAGAAACAGCGCCGAAAATAAAAGATATTACTATGGCCCTGACGCGATTGTACAAATAGACCTGATTTGTGAATATGTATTCAATCGCCAGGGATATGATCCAATTAAACCTCAATCAGTCGCAAATGATATCGCCGGAACATCTACCGATGGAAGTTCTCCTTCATATGATATGGGCGGTCCAGGCGGGGGTTTTGGAATGCCCGGAATGCCCGGAGGAATGCAATAATGGGAATGAAAAAAAATAATTATATCGAGCTTTATATCGATAAAATAATAATAGCAGCGGCAGCGATTCTTGCTTTGATAATCCTTTTTGTTTTCGTAATAAAAGGTCCGAGCGTTGACGGGGCGGGTCCTTCCGAAATCGATGACGCTATCCATCAAAAGGCACTGCGTCTCGAAGAAAGAATGAATTCCGAACCGAATGAAAATATTAAATATACATCGAAACAGGTCGAATTTTTATCTCTGCTGAAAGACCCAATAAGCAAAGATGTAAACGAGAAAATATATTATCCGCTGGCCGGAGAATCCGCCAGGCTGGATAGCGACTCTAAATTCGCTTACAAAATACCTGCAGTCGGCCGAATAGAAAAACCGACTTCATCTGTAGTAAGGATGGCTGCATTTGTTCCGTCCGAAGAACTTTCTATGACAGTAGCCTACGACACTGCAGAAAAAACAATAGAGGATTTAGACCTTGTGACAATCGAGTCGTCGATTGATGTGAAATCTCTATATTCCCGGTTCAAAGAGGCATTTGCCGGTAAAAATATCCCGGCGGACAGACGTAAAGAACAATACGCAAAGCCCGTGTTTGCGAAAGTCCAGCTTCAAAGAAAGTCTCAGCAGGCTGACGGAAACTGGAGCGACTGGTCTGACGTACCTTATACGAAAATATGTAATTTAAAAAAGAACCTGGCCATTCCAGAGGCAATCGAATATGCAGTTGAAATGGCGCTGGTTCAGTTTGCCAGGAATGAATTTCGTACGGCCGTTCTTCAGCCGGATGTATATTGCGATGCTTTACCGACTGACGTATGGATTAGTCCTTCATTTTATAATAAACGGCAGGTGAAACTCGAAAAACACAAAGACGAGATTCGCCGGCAGGAAATGGAAGCTGAAAAAACCAGAAGGCTCCAGGAAAGGACAACTCCTTCGCGTGTAACGCGTGAAACCCGTACCCCGGCCAGAGGTGTTGAAGATACGATGGCTCCGGGCTTCGGCAGAACAAGAGAGAGTCCCTCGCGTACGACATCCCGTCGTGAAACGACTCCTCGTCAGCCCGCGACAAGAAGACAGCCGGTTGAAAGAGAAAGGCCGGCACGTCCAGATAGAAATGTTACGAATGCGCCTGTATTGCCGGATATAACCGAAGAAGCTGATTTTGACGCGATAAAAATCAAGCCTGAAATCAGCCTGGATAGTTTTGATAAACTTGTTTTCTGGGCGCACGACGATACGGCCAAACCTGGAGAAAAATATCAATATCGTATAAGAATCGGAGTATTCAATCCCATTGCCGGCAGAGATTTAGTTGCCGAAGATCAGAAAGAATATCGTGACGAAGTTGTTTTATGGAGCGACTTTGCCGAAGTCAATTCAACAGTGGAGATTCCTCATCGATCATATTTCTTCCCGCTCGAAGTAAGGGATACTTCCAAGGGCACCAGCACTGATAAAACTGTCGAAGTATTAGTGGCAAAATATATGCTTGGCAATTGGGTTACCAAAAAATACATGCTTAAAAATGGGGAAGAGATCGGCAAAGCAGACGAAGAACCCGATGCAAGACTCGCAGACGCCGGCATAAACAGCGATCCGATAGATTTTTCCACGGGCGCAGCGTTAGTGGATACACGTTTAATTTCGGAACTGTCGGGCACAGGGACTTTACGACCTCGCGATTATTATGAAATAATGTACAGCTATGACGGCAATGAAATCCAAAAAATGCCAGTCAAGGAAAAGAATTGGCCGGCCAATACCACGAAAATATACAAGGATATCACTGCCGCAATCGAAGCGCCGCCGGTAGTTCTTCTGTCCTGGGAACAGGCCTCGAGCGGAATGAACCGCAGTACCCCTTCATATCAGCCGGGCATCGATAATGAGCGAATGCCTATGCAGCCGGGCGGTATGCCGGGTATGCCTGAAGGTATGCCGGGATCGCCTCCGATGCCGTTTATGCCGTAAATCTGATTGTTTACTCAAACTGACTTATTCAGCCAATGAGATTGCCCCGGCTCCTCTGCCGAAAAGTCTTGCCATGACAGATAAACGCGCTTGCGCTTCGCAACGAAAAGCAATCTCAAACCTGAAAATAATGTGAGAATCGGTCAGTTTAAGTTGTTTAGTTAACAGCGGCAGGCTGATTTTTTACCGCCCCATTTTTTGGAAGTCCGGGCAGAATATAATTTTCGACTACTACCCCCCAGCTCATTTGAGATGCAAGCAGATAGCCTCTATTTATCATATCAGCTAAATCTTCCTCGTTCTTCGGCAGATTAGCCATAATTTGAGCGGCCACATCGCGGCTTACATTATGTTCGAGCTTGTCTCTTATCTCGAGATTGATTTTGAGCAGCTCATCTATATTGCCGGACGCCATTCCGTTTAGATTAGTGTAATCAGCGATTATCACATTTCTGACTTCCTGCGGATTGCATATTCTTTTAATAAATCCCGCGCATCCGCAAACGCTGCTTACAACGCATATACCGCCGAAACTTAAAGGTTCGAACTGTGCAATTCCGAATGGTTCGTAAATGCTCTGTCCGAATTCGACGTCAGTGCCTTTTCTGATGTCCATAAATTCCATTTCTTCAGGCATTCTTTGACCACATCGCTGCCTGTTGAAGCCGAACTGATTTATGAAAACAACTTTAACATTCCTGCTTCTTGCGTTGAATTCCTGGACCGCGGTGTAAAAGACAGCTTCACCGCCGCTCAGGTCAGGCAGCCTGTCATGATGCACAACAGGCCAGTGATAATCCGCTTCCATTTTGAGAATATCGTGTTCTCTGCGCGGGCCTACTTCAGTACTTAAAATGAACATAACGCCTGTTTTATTAATTGCGCAGAATTCCTTATCGATGTGCTCTAACACTCGGAGGTCTCGCCAGAGCCCTTTGCTTCGTACAAGCCTGGTTACGTGCGTAAAAATATAATCCGGCTCGAACCCGAGCAGATTGCTGCTGTACTGGCGGAGCCTGTTTTTTGAAATAGTTTTTTCTTCAAGGCTAATCTGGTAAGCGTGGATGCCGTTGTATGCGAGCTGAATTTGCGACGAATCGAATTCACTGGATAAAAATTTCATTTCATCGCCTACATAGTCGCCTACGACATATATTTTGTCGCAGAATCTTGAGGCGCTGACAAGAACATGTTTCGCATAGCTGCTTTGATCCCCGAAAACTTCCGGAAGAGACAAATCTCGGGCCGTCGCGGCATTCATAACATTATAAAACATCGTATCATGTCCGTTGCGGTCTTCGACAATGCGGCGAACTGTTGCGCACTCGTGTGCATAGAAAACGGTTTTAAAATTGCAGTCAGATTCAATTTTTGCAGCCAATGCAGTTGGCATTCCCATAAATTCATGGCTGAAAACGACAGTATCGCAGTTGTGCCCGGCAGCTCCTATTGCTTTGAGACAGGCGACCGCTGGCGGAGCGAGCCTTGTCCATTCCTCGTAATCCCATAAATGTTCGTATCGCATGCTGTCTATGCCAAAATGTTCGAACAACTGACGCTTGAACTCGTTGATGGCACAAGTGTTGATTTGACGAACATCAATCAGGATAACTTCGGGCATGCTCGTAATTCCGTGACGCCTGTCTTCGAATAGTTTTCTTCCGTAAACAATATCGACATTGAAATATTTTTCTATATGTTTGAATGTTTCACTGTACCCGGTCCTCACAAAACCGTCAACGCTCGAATAAAGTACTTCACCTCCGAGGCCGAGACGATTTTCCAGCGGCCCTTCGGTAGAGAAAAGAGGGCTGATAAGGATTGTTCTTCCCGTCGATTCGAGATAAACATTGTTTGTAAGCATACCTTCGAGAACAGCCCCGATACCGCCGATTTTGCATACCGCTTCATGTGTTACGTGAACGATGTTAGTCTTGCAATTCATTGTAGATGCCTTTCATTTCAACATAGATGCTGTATCTATTTTTATTTTTTCTTAGTTAGCTTTGCCGCTTCTTCTTTTTTCGTCTTTTCTTCTTCGAATTCTGAAATAGTTAAGAGCGGTCTTTTTGTTATTTCGTTGTATTTTCTCATTTCGCGGGCCGTCGGTTTTTCGCCTGCATAAATGTGAGGAGAAAGAATGATCAAAAGTTCAGAATTATTTTCAACTGTATTGGTTGCCTTAAAAGCCAAACCTAAAACAGGAATATCGCCGAGGAAAGGTATCTGATTTGTTTGCTTCTGCATTTCTTTGCGGCGCAGACCGCCGATTACAAGCGTTTGGCCGTCTTCGAGGAGAAGAGAACTTTTAACAACTCTTGCGTCAACGATAGGCACTCCATCTACACTGGTTCCTGTTCTGACTTTTTGGCCTGACTCAACATTTAATAAGATATATTTATCATCGGTTAATGTTGCACCAATATCGAGAGTTACGCCGACATTTTTAAATTGTGTACTGGTTAATTGTCCGCCTTCGCTTGTTTGTGACAGTTCCGAAAAGGGTATTTCTTCTACTGATTCTATAGAAGCCGTTTGGCCGCTTACTACCATTACACGCGGGCTGGCGAGAATCTCAACTTTATTTTTTTGCTGCAAAGCGTGAATCACCGCTCTGATATCGCCCATAATGAGCCAGAAATCGCCGGCTGTGCCAACCGAGTTAAATGCAGTCGAATTTCCAATGTTCGTGAAATTCCTGGTGCCGGTATCTGTTATGCCGGGTACGCTTTGCAGACGATTAGAGAATGTAAGATTCTGCCTGTAAACCGCATCACGATAATCATTTGTGAGCATGTCCCAGTTGACGCCGATTTCCGTTCCGTTATCAAGTTTCACATCGAGAATGACAACCTCGATCATTACCTGGTCGGGCTTGCGATCAATTTTGCGTATCTGTTCAAGAATCTTGTCGGCGTTTTCTCTGGTATCGCATATGATTAAAGCGTTGACGTTCTCATCTGTTTCTATATTTCCGTAACTGCCTGCCATATTCTGGATGGAAGACTTGACGCTCTTGGCATCGAGAAATTTCAAAGTTGCGGTTTCGACAACAAGGTCGGGCTTGTCGATTACCGAAGCGCCGCCGGGAGAAATTTGTCTCGGCGTAAACCTTGCAAACGGATTACTTTTTGTTATCGAATTTATGTCGATTTCATCCGCGGCATAAACGGAGACCGCAAGCAGAACTATAATTGTAAACGCTGATTTATTTTTTATTGCTGACATTTTCAATGCGCTCCATAACCTTTAACGTGTAAATGCTTAATTTGAGATCGCACCCGAGATCTCCGTTAGCTGTGTTTTTTGTTCCGAAATTTATAGATTCCACCCACACCTTTTCAGGCCGATTTTGAATAACGTTAATAAATTTTACGATGCTCCCGTAATCCCCCGATAGCGTTAAGTCCGACTGGTATTGATGTATAATAGTGTTTTCACGCTTTCTGTCAGTCACGTTATTGGCGGGCATAAACCTTATATTTTCAACAAGGCATCCATTCTGCTGGGCCGTAATCTGGAGATTCGAAAGAAAGGTCTTTGCCTGCTCAATATCAAAGAATGATTGCTTTTCCTGTTCGAATTCTTTTTTAAGGTTGTCAAGTTTTTTGCGTCTTATCCGAATATCGTTGTTCAGAATTTTGTTTTTATTGTTGAGACTATCTATTGTCTGCTGATATTTTTGAGCAGCCATAAGATAATGCGCGTGCGGAGTAACAAACCAGTTATAAATGGCTATTGCCATAATTATCAGAAAAGCCGAAACCGTGACATTTCTTTTTGACCATTTTGTTAAATTCATTTTCATTGACATTTACCCTAATCAGCAAGAACACAGTTTATCGCATAATCAACAATGCCGTTTCCGTATTGCATATTCTGCTTGATATCAGCGATCTGCACGGAAGTAATAAATTTGCTTTGTGCGAGTTTTTCGACAAATTCGTTGACAGCCGCGTAATTTACAGAAATGCCTTCGATTTTCATTGCTGCCGGATTCCGAGAATTTACGTTGTGCACCTGGACCGTTTCCGGGGCTCTGTTCGATATATCAACCAGAATGTAGGCCCAGTTATTCCATGTGCTTTCATTATTTATTTCTTTCAGGCTGTTTATGTTTTTTAGGATCTGAACAGTGTGCGAATTAACGTCCTCCTGAATGCGGGCGAGCTGCTGAATATCTGCCTGTTTCTCAGGATTAGAGTCTTTTGATATCTCTGTTCTGGCCTCGGTTGTTTTTATCGAAAGATGCGCTATGTGCAGAAACAAAAGCATCAAAATCACTGCAGCAGTATTGATTATCATAAGAAAATGTTTATAAGATTTCCTGATTTCGGATATTTCCTGCGGAATCAAATTAATACTGATTTGTGAATCGTTGCGGTCGAGCAGTTTCATAGCGGCACCTGCGGCTACAGGCGAAAAATCGTTTACGCCGCTGGTGTTAGTGGTTATTCCGGTGTATTCGGGACCGATTGCATTTATTTCAATCTTTGGACGCTGCAATAACTTCGTTAACTGCTCTGAAATTTGACTGCTTTGTGACCAATCCGGGCAGCAGTTGATAAATATCTGCCAGCCATTCTGCTGGGAAATTTTCTCCAGTTCATAGAATTGAAGAATTGAGTCAACCTGCTCGGCAATAGTATCGATTGCAGGATTGTCTTCTGAATTAACTGCGTCAAGCTTCTTTGTACGCAAAAAATCGAATTTATTCCCGCTGAAAACGCAGAGATTTATAACATCATCCCGAAGAAGAATTATAATTGAATTCTTGTGTTCTTCCTGTTTTATTGTTTTTTTATAACAGGCCCTGATCAGCGAAATTATTGCAGGTTCGATAAGATCGACATCAATCTGGATTTTTTCCAGTTCTTTAACCGCGATTGAGAACCGCTCTGCCTGGCATGCTCCCACAAGCACTCGTTTGTTTTCAGAACTCGTATTTCCGGGCAGTACGCAATAATCTGTTTGAACATTCTTTAAAGGCAGAACGGCATATTGACGGATTTCATCCTGTATGAATTTTATGCCGGCATGCGGCGCAGTATCCGGAAGTTTCAGAATCTGAAGCAGTTCCGGCCAAGCGCAAACGCACAATCCGGCCGGGAAGTGTTCTAAATGAGCCGTTAATTTCATATGCTTCAATGTGTTTGCCAGTAATTTGAATGCCAATGCTGTATCGCTGTTTGAGATTTCCTTCTCAAGCGGAACCTGCCTGCTTTCAGTCAGAATTATATCTGTGCCGTTTCGCTCGAGACGCACGATGTTAACGAAATTTCTGCAAACATCTATTCCTATCGCTTTTTTATGATTTTGGGCCATTAATTTATCCTTATGTTGTCAATACGGATTGCATAAGAGCCGCTGTCAACTGTTACATCGACATGGACATCAGAAATAAAACCCTGAGGCGAAATACCTCTGGAAACAAAATTAGGATCAGGCAGTGAACCTGAAACAGTCACAGAATAAGAACCGCCGGCAAAACTGCTGCTGAAATTTGAAGGTAACGAATGGCTGCCGTGTATTCGCGCAAAAGCGTCTGCTATTCCTGCTTGGGCTATAAAATTCGCCTGGGCAGCGTAAATTTCATTTTTCATTATCTGTATTTGTTCGCTGCAAATCTGCATCATTCCCGCGACAAACGCCGTCAGCAGGGCGATTGTAAAAACCGCAACAATCAAAACAGAACCATTTTTTCTTATTTTGTTTTTCATATTTTTTATGGCAGTATTTCGCCCTGAATAATGTCTCCGCCGAAAGTCCATGTTTGGCTTGTCCCGCCTGAACCTCCGAAATTAGAATCGAGATCGACGTGTACTTTGCACCCGCCTGAAAGATTTTTTGCTTTCATTCTTCCGTAAAACTGGCCGGAACCCCAAAGGCTCACGTTGCAGTTCGGGCTGTCAAGCAGGGCGTACACATTCCCAGAGCCCCATGTATTAAAAGACTTATTATTTCCGAGCATGTAAATTCGCAGATTAGATGGAAGCCGCTCATGATAAGAATTCAAATCGCCCCCAATATCGCAATTTCCCTTCACATATAAATCAAGGCTCGAACCTTGTGGGATTCTTATGCTTCTTCCGTTGCCGACATTGAGATTATTATTCAATAAGATAGTTATATTTCCATTAACTGTAATGTAGGAACTCCATAATGAAATATTATTGAAGTAATGATTGCTGTTAAGTATGCGTTCTCCGCCGGTCCAGTCATTTGGCGGGAAATCGCCTTCATGTGAACCATCGAACGGAGAACCTGTTGGCTCGATTGGATTAGGCATATCGATTGGTGCATCGAGCGTTCCTTTTTCGCCGGTGATTGTAGAGCCCCATGTTGAAAATCCGACTGCCGGGTTCCCGCCGGGGCCGATGTAAGCGTCCCCAAAAATTGTTCCGCCGCTATAAAGAGTTATAATATTGCTCCCGATAGCATTTGATGCAACTACGGCATTATGTGAAACATTGCTCCCGCCGTAAAAACC
>JAKJEQ010000018.1:14951-19389 GCA_022705345.1 Planctomycetota bacterium
GCACCGGAGTTATAACTGTCAAAAGCAGCATTAGAGCCGCCGTAATCCAATTTATTTTTTAATGCGATTTTGGGATTGTTATCCATCGCATGATAACTTATTACAAGTCTTGGCGTGTGAGCGCCGGTTCCTGATGTATTTTCAGCGGCGGCAAACTGAAGATTATTATTTTTGCTGTTGACAAAGCCGAACCCGTAATTTGAATAATCGCCTTCTATCCATCCTCGAACGATGTCTGTAACGTCGATCTCTACTGTCACAGGTACGGCGTTGCCGAGGCGAGCCGCTACCATGCTTGCCGAGTCGCAGTTGTAACCGGGAATGATTCCGCCTCCGATGCTGTCCCATGTCGAAGTTTCCGTCCATGGTACGTTCATTCGATATATATAAATATTATTATTTCCATTATGGTTGACATACCAAAGCTGGAGCATTGCTTCAGTGATTTCCGTATCCGGAGGGACCTGCCATTCTGCACTGCCCACAATATCTTTAAAGCACAGAAGACCTTGCGTGCTGTTTTTTGCGATTTCAATCACGGCATTGCATCCCTGGCTTCCGGCCGTATAATCGAACGATGTGTCAGGCTCGTCAGGATTCAAAATTACATCAATAACTTTCTGGTTTGCGACAGTTGATTTATTTGTGTGAATAAAAACTTGCGAAATAACTTTTTTAGATTCTGCCGGTGAACCGTCGCTGGTGATTTCGGTTTCGATTTTGACAAGACGAATTGTATTAACATCTGTGGTCGGATTGTCAAAATCATCAAGTGAATAACAGTTAACCTGGAATTTGCTGACCGGACCTGCGAGCTGTGCTTCGTTTCCAGCAGGGCCATAGACAACATATCCGTCGCTAACCATGTATTTCTGAGTGGCCCCAAGATTATCTCTGAAAGTTATGAAACCATTAGCGGCATCCCAATTGCTTACTGCAATTAATTCCGAAGCAGTGGTCAGATTTCTGTTTATATGTTCATCGAGTACAAGGCCGTTCTGAATCTTTGCCGCTGAATCCTGTGTTCTTGCCCAGCTATTGCGTACTGCGCGGAATTGCGGAACAATCGCCGCCATAATCAAAAGCAGAAGCGCAGCCGCGACCATCAGCTCAACGAGCGTAAAAGCGGTTTTTAATTTTACTTTGCGCATGTACATACTTTGTCTCATTACTTCTTTTCAAATATCGGCTTATAAATACCCGAGGCTAACTTAAAAAACTAAATGTTAAAAAGGTGTGAATATAGCCAAAAACACTGCTTTGAAGAAGATGGAAGGTTTTTTATGGGACTTAAAGGATTGGTTTGTATTTTTTCAGGTGATGTTGAAAAAGAGTCCTATATTATCTGCGTGCCAATTGGGTTTGAAGAGTGATTTCAATTTCCCCGCCCTCTAATGTACCGCTGCCGTTGCGATCCATACCTACCGAAACCGAGACCGCCTTTAAATTGCTGTTTACAAATTGATTTGAGATATTGCACAAATACGAATTATCAAGAACTAAATTCGTTTCGGAAAAATCATCATTGAAATTTTTGATGGATTTTGCGTGAAGCTGGTTTACTTTCATTTTTGCAAGGCTGAGGCTTTTAGTTTTTCTTTCAACGACCACAGTATTCATATTAATTTGCGCAAGTACTTTTAAAATCGGCACAATAGCCAGTACAAGCAGAGCGCTTGCAACCAGAACTTCCGGCAGCGTGAAACCATTTTGTTTATTTACTGTTTTGTACATTTCACCATTCCTGTTGAGGAGATTACTGATATGACAAAAGTTTTCCCGCCTGCGCTGACGGTCAGATTGTCAATCGCTCCTGTTCTGCTGCCGATGGCATTAAATCTGAAATCATCAGCCCCTGAACAATTTACACCTTGAGGAATCGTTTCTGATTTTATTGTTTGGCCTGTCTGTAAATTGATAATCGCAAATCCTGTATAGCTTCCCGTGCCGGTCATATTCAAGCTGAAACCATGCTGATTAAAGGCCGCATTGTCGATGGCAAGCGTTCTGCAAAGCCTGATCGCTGAAGCGATATTGTTTGCTGTTGTTTCAGATTTACCTCTGAAAACTGACGCCATTCCCATCCTCGGAACGGCAATAAAAGTAAACGCGCTTATTATCAAAACGACAATAAGCAGTTCAACAAGAGTAAATGCTTTTGCGTTTCTTTTCATTTTACTAAAAGTAAAGGGATGACCTTTTAAGCCATCCCTTCACTATCCTCTACGGAATCCGTTGTTTATTTTTCTTAGTGTGAATGCGGTGTTATTCTGTGATTAGCGCCCATTTGATAAGCTGTACCGAATGGACAAGCCGGTGCACCGTCCGGGAAATAGTTTGGATCGCTTGTTAGCGTTCCCAATTCCGGATAAACACCGCTGTGGTCGGCAGCATACAATTCCATTTGCGAATTAAGCAGGTCGACATTTGTCATGCAGGCATTTGTTTTTGCCGTACCGGCGCTTGTTGTGATTCTTGGTATCGCGATTGCAGCCAATGCACCTAATATCAATATCACAATAAGCAGCTCAATTAATGTAAAACCTTTACGTTTCATACTAAATCTCCTTTCGAAAAGCGATTTATTTTTCAAACTAAACCATAATCGGCTAAAAAAACTGGTAACTTATGCTAAAATTGCAAATTTTTTACTTCAAATGCGACATATAATCGAACATTGGCAGATATACTGCCATTAATATTAGGCCGATAATTATTCCCATCCCAAGGGTAAGAGCCGGTTCGAGTTTCACCAGCAGCGAATTAATTATTCTGTCAATATCCTTTTCCAGAAAATCTACGCCTTTATTGAGCATTTGTGTCAATTGTCCAGATTGTTCTCCTGCACCGGCTAGCTGAATAATCAATGGCGGAAAAATATTATGACTTTCAAGAGATTCAGAAAGATTTTTGCCGGATTGAATTGATTTCTGCATATCCTGGCTGATGTAAGATACTTTTTCATTATTTGCCGCAACGCCCGCTACCTGTATCGCTTTAATAATAGGAACGCCGGTTGTTATCAGCAAAGAGAAACTTCTTACAAAACTAGCCGCAGCAGCCAGCCTGTTCAATCTGCCCAATACCGGCATCGAAAACTTGAAGTGATCCCATTTTGATTTTACATATTTGTTTTTGCGAAGATTTTGAAATAAATATAAGAGCAGGCAGACCAATATAATCAGATAAAGCCAATAGTGCCTGAAAATATTGCTCAGCACGATTAGCAATTGTGTCGGTCCAGGCAGAGAGACTCCTAACTGACCGTATATTTTGGAAAATACCGGAACTACAAAAATCACAAGAGCTGAAACAATTATAGAACACATAATCATTACGATCAGCGGATATGTAAAAGCGTTCTTCAAACGATTTCTAAGGTCGTTTTGTTTTTCCATATAGCTCGCGCTGATTTCAAGACTTTCGGGAAGTTTACCGCTTGATTCCCCGGCCTCTACCATGCCCAGGAAAAAATCTGAGAATATGGCCCGGTATTTATTGAACGCGTCAGTCAGCGAAGAGCCTACTGTGATACTTTTTTTAACGTCTGATATGATAAATTTCAGCGATTCGTTATCAGTTTGTTTTTCGAGCGTATCCAGGCTTTGAACAATAGATAGTCCCGCACCGCACATACCTGCCAATTTATAAGTAAATGGAATGATCTCGGAACGTTTTATGTTCAATGATTTAGAATTAAATTTTGTTCGCCTCTTTACTTTTAAAAGCTTGTACCCTATCTTCGCGAATTCTTCGGTAAGCGCGTTTATGCTGCTTATATCGTCGTAAATGCCCTTAAATATACGGCCGGTTTCATCACGCGCTGTGTATTCGTATGTCGCCATTAATCCTCCTGCATATCAACGACGCGATACAATTCATCAACTGTGGTAAAACCGGCCTTAACCTGATTTATTCCGCTGGTCCTTAAAGACCTCATTCCTTCTTTTATCGCCTGGTTTTTAATCAGAGTATCATTTTTGCCTTCGATTATCATATTTCGAATGGATGCCGAAATGGGTAAAATTTCGTAAATGGCTTTTCTGCCGGCGTAACCGCTCTTGCCGCAGTTGTCGCAGCCCGCGCCGCGGTAAAGAAGCTTATTCCCCGGCTCGTTTGCGAAAATTTTATTCTTAACGATCGAATCTGGCGTGTAGGTTTGTTTGCAGGTTACGCACAAGGTTCTATAGAGCCTTTGTGCGATTGTGCCAAGCAGTGAAGATGCAAGCATGAAAGGGGGGATGCCTAAATTTATCAGCCTGGAAACTGCGCCCGCCGCGTCATTTGTATGAAGCGTTGAAAGGACCAGATGGCCGGTCATTGCGGCGCTTATTGCTATTTCGGCCGTTTCATAATCTCTGATTTCGCCGATTAGAATTACATCGGGATCCTGACGCAGTATGCTTCTTAGTGCGGTTGCGAATGTCAATCCCGCCCG
>JAKJEQ010000190.1:0-2933 GCA_022705345.1 Planctomycetota bacterium
TCGAGGGGAACATCTGAATCTTATTATTATAGAACAGCACCTGATCATTATACGCCTGTCTTGAAAACGCGATTTTATTTTCTGTGCTTGAAAGCTCTTCCTGAAGAGAAAGGAAGTTCTGATTAGCCTTTAAATCAGGATATGCTTCGACGGTCAGCAGGAATTTACTTAGGGCCTGGCCGAGGACTCCTTCGGCTTTGGCAGCTTCGCCGACACTTTTTGCACCGATCGCCTGGCTGCGGGCGTTTGTTACGGCTTCGAGTGTTCCGCGTTCGTGCTGCATATATCCTTTTGCAGTTTCAACCAGGTTTGGAATCAAATCGTGACGGCGTTTGAGCTGGACATCGATTTGCGACCATGCATTGGCAACCTGATTTCTCAGAGCCACAAGGTTGTTGTAGATGCCGATCACAAAAATAACCAGCACAACAATGATACCGAGAACTATCAATCCTGCTATCATATCATCCCTTTCGATAAAAAATTAAAGCACTGAAAATTTATGCACTGTCAAATGCCTGTAAACTTCGCCGGGAATTAAAACTACGGAAGGAAATTCCGGATGGTTCGGCGAATCGGGGTAATGCTGCGTTTCGAGGCAGAAGGCATTATGTTTTTTATATGAGGCGTCATCCTTTCCCGTGGAACCATTGAGGAAATTTCCGGTATAAAACTGGATGGCTGGTTCGCTGGTCAGGATTTCCATTACTCTGCCGCTTTGGGGGTCATATACCTTTGCGGCGAAAGATAATTCCATTGGCAAAGCTTTATTGAGGATATAATTAATGTCGTAACCCATATCCAGCTTGTCGATGTCGCGGCCCATCGGCTTTAGCTCCGTAAAATCATAGGGAGTATCTTTTACGGGTATTATTTTTCCGGTGGGTATCAAAAAAGCGTCGCTTTCGGTGATTGATTCGGAATTAATCTGTATCTTATGAGAATAGATATCGCCGCTGTTGTGGCCTGCGAGATTAAAATAACTGTGGTTTGTAAGATTTACAACTGTTTTCTTATCTGTTACGGCATTGTAATCAATTTTGATCTCGTTATCGTCTGTTAAAGTATAAGTGACTGTAACATCGAGATTGCCGGGGTAGCCTTGCTCGCCGTCGGGGCTTCGATATTTAAATACAACGCCGCAGCATTCTTTTTCTTCGAAGGGCTGCGCATTCCAGATAACTTTATTGAAGCCTGTTTTGCCGCCGTGAAGATGATTAGGGCCATTGTTTGCGGCAAGTTTATATTCTATGCCATCGAGAGTAAACTTCGCGTTTGCTATCCGATTAGCTACACGGCCAACTGTAGAGCCATGGTAACAAGTATCATTTATATAGCTGTTCAAGTCATCGTATCCGAGGATGATATCGGCAAAGCTGCCGTTCTTATCGGGAACTTCGAGTCCGACAAGAGCAGCGCCATAGGAAATAACTTTCGCTTCAATCGCAGATTTATTTTTCAAAATAAAAAAATCGACGTCCTTATCAGCTATCGTTCCGAAAATTCCTTTTTTAATCATTATTTTACCTCATTATCATGGTGAAACATTTCTGAAAGCACCTTCACGATTTTATGGTTCTTATCTAAAGCGTTCTCAGAAAGCAGGCGGTGCAGTTCATTTTTATCAAACCAAAGGCCATGAAGTTTTGGACACCTGTCAATAATAACCGGGTCCTGGGATTCTGAGGTTTTGATTTTATCCATTTTTTTCAGGCAGATGGGACACTTATGGATGTTCTCTTTTATGTTCGCTGCGGGATTGAAAGCATTTATCAATCTTTTGGCCTTTTGTTCATTGCCAAACAACTGCTCCAGTTCTCCGGAGTCGAGCCAAATTCCACCGCAGGAAGTACAATTATCAATCTCGACCATGTCGAGTTCAAGGACTATCATCGGATTTTGGCAAACTGGACAAATCATTTATCAATTATCTTCTGCGAGTTCCGGGCATAAAAATTTCGAGCAGAATAACAGTAATCCAGCCAATAGCAATCATAGCGAGAGTTAAAAGTCCATACGCGATTTTCCAATTGTGGTGGCCGGTAATAACAGAGAATTCTGACATACCTCCGATACTTGCTATAAGGTTAAGAGGTAAAAAGATAACGTTTATAATTGTGAGATTTTTAATCAACATGTTCATATTATTATTAATAATGGAAGCCCTTGCGTCCATCATACTGGCAAGCACCTGCGAGAAAATTTCGGTCTGAGCAAGGCACTGATTATTTTCAATCGACATATCGTCGAGGAACTCAAGATTTTCAGTTGTGAAACCTATTTTAGCGGAGTAGGTTTTGAGCCTGCTGATAAGCACTGCGTTTGAATGAATGGCATTAAGATAATACACAAGACTTTTTTCGAGTGTAAACATATTCAGCAGATATTTATTTTCGAGCGAGACGTTAACCTGCTCTTCAAGTTCGTTTGAAATCCTGTTGATGCCCCTGAGGTGTTCGACGAAATGCAAGATCGCGCGGAAAATGAGTTTTAGCGTAATATCCTGAAGCGAAGTAACCTTATTGAAGATTTTCCCATCGAATAAGGGCATATCATCTGCAAGAATAATAACAAGGCGATCAGAAAACATAAACAGACCGACAGACAATGCTTTGAAAAGAAATTCATCCTGCGGGGCATAATGCCTTGGCCTTTTAAAAATCATCGCGATGTGTTCAGGCTCAAATTCAAGGCGGCTTGGTTCGTCAGGGTCAAGGGTAGAATTCAGCGTGTGCTCATCAATTTTAAGGTTATCTACCAAATACTTTCGTTCGGCATCGGTAGGCGCAATGTAAACAAAAATGTTTGCATTGTAGCCATTGCTTTCTACCAGCTTGTTCTCACTTATCTGTAATGTCCTGAGCATACTTGTACTCCGAGAAATTTTGCAAAATCGTCCCTGACCGGAAGCAAACCGGTATTGGACAATCGGG
>JAKJEQ010000190.1:2943-3285 GCA_022705345.1 Planctomycetota bacterium
AGCAAAGAAAAAAATGTTCAAAAACAGTATTTAGGAACAGGTAAAAACCCCTTTGACAATACAGAATTGTGCATTTAAAATGTACTGATAAGAATGAAAGGATAAAAATATGGAACCAACAGATAATTCTTACCAAACTCCTCCTCCGGTGCCGGCAGTTTCCGAGCCTAAACGTTCGAGGGGCATCGGCTGGAAGGTTTTTTTCGGAATTATCCTCGGGATATCGATTCTTGCCAATGTGATATTGTTTTTCGCAATTATTATTATTGTTTCGGTAATGATGGCCGGCAGCGGAGGCAAGGCATATTACAATGAACAAATGGTTCAGGAAGGGCCGGCCAG
>JAKJEQ010000191.1 GCA_022705345.1 Planctomycetota bacterium
TCCCATACAGAATAAATCCGGCACAATATCATAAAGCTGGAATCCAAACCATTTGCCGCATCTTCCAAACCCAGCCTGCACCTCATCGAAGCACAGCAAGGCATTATGCTGATCGCACCATTTACGAAGTTTTTGGGCGTATTCTTTAGGCATAAAATTCGGTCCGATACCCTGATAAGTTTCGCTGATAACCCCGGCGACATTATCCGGATTGATATTTAACTTTGAAAGAGTGTCTTCGAATAAATCGAAGCTTGTATTTTCGTTTCTAAAACCATCCGGGAACGGTACGTGCACAATTTCAGGATCCAGGAACTTAACCCATGCCCTTCCTGACCCTAAAGCGCCCATTTGCTGGGCGCCTAATGTTCTGCCGTGAAAGGCGTCGCTGAATGCAACGATCACGTTCTTCGAATCAGAAACTTTTCTGCCGTAAGTACGCATCAGCTTCAAAGCGCATTCTGTAGATTCAGCTCCGGTGCTGAGAAGAAAGACTTTGTTCAGTTTCTTTGGCGCTTTTTCGATAAGTTTCTGTACTAAATCTATTCTCGGCTGATTCGCAAAGCAATAAGTTGTCAGCAGCGGTTTAGAAGCCTGCTTAACAATTGCGTCTACGATTTCTTTTCGGCCATGACCTGCGTTTGCAATCAGAACTCCCGATGAGAAGTCAAGCCATTTATTTCCGTAAGCATCGAATACATTAAATCCTTCGGCCCTGTCCCAGATAACCGGCGCCTGGCTCGCATACTTCTCGCTTCGAACTGCCGCAGCTTATTCATTTGTTCAATAGTTTTTTCATTCGGGATTTTACCTGAAATTTTCCTGTACTTTGTTTCAACAGTTTTTACTACAACCGACTCAAGAGGAAATTCCTTTGCCATCTGTACATTACACCTTTCTTGTTAATTTTTAAGTTTCACTCGGGCATTTTCGCCGTAAATAATTTCAACTTCTTTACCGTCATTCAAAATAGAAAGCCTGCCTGCCTCCATTACAAGTTCGTTATAGGAGCTATTTGCGGGAGTAGCCATTACGCCCTGTTCATCGAATTTCTTAATTAATTGCTGTCTTTTCTGCAAATCCAAGCCAACACATTTACATATATTTTTAGCGATGAATTCAATCGACCTGTAACCGTATCCAACAGGAGTAAGGCCGCCATCTCCTAAATCGATATATTTGAAATAATGAGGGCTCGGCTCTGAATAGTACTTATTGGAATTGCGTTCATCTTTAACAGCATAACAATATTCAAGTCCCCTGTATTGATCGTTGTGAACGAGCATTGCGCTTCTATTATCGCCCGCGCAATACATTCTTAATCCCTGGAAATTCCCTCCTGGACCGTCATCGGGATAACCCATTACATCTGTAACATGGAGACAAGCGCCGTTTTCCCAGATTACCCTGCCGTCAGTCCAGAGATAACCTTCCTTGCCATTCGGATATTTATCTTTTATTCCGTAAACCGAAACAGACTTTGGCATAAGGCCAGTTATAAAATGCACCTGGTCAATATAATGACAACCTACATACGTGAACATATCCGAGTTTTCGCAAGTGCACCAATTTTGAAAATTCGAATGCCTGTAATAATAAGGCTCGTTCAATTCCGCATGGCCCATCTTGAATTCGCCGAACAACCCCTCACGGTACTGCCTGCGCGCGATAAGAGCACGGTCGTCGAGCCTCTTATGATATTCCACTCCAATCACAAGACCTTTTCCAAACGCTTCTTTTTCAATCTCGATCGCCTGGTTAAATTTAAGAACCAAAGGCTTAACGCACATAATATGCTGATTATTCTCGATAGCTTCTTTTATAACCATATAATGAAGCTGGTCAGGCATCGCTACAATAACGATGCTGTGTTCAGGCAACTCGGCAATCGCTCTCTTGAAAAGTTCCGGCTGATTTACTGCCGGGTCGCTGTCAAGCGACGGAAGAGCTTTGAAACTTTGCACCGGAAAAGCCTGCTTGAGCGATTCATCTTCAGATAAAGCCCGCAAAGGGGTGCAGTTCAATGCGCAAACACTTATATCTCCGACAATGCCCTGTCTTTGAAGATGATAAACAGACGGAAGTATCTGAACCTGTGTTATCATTCCCCCGCCGACGATTAATACTTCTGGTTTCTTCATTGATCTTTTTTCCTTTTACTAAATTTTACGGTAATGCGCCTAATGCTTTAGTCGCTTCAACAACTTTGCTGACCGCAATATCCATTGCCGACTGACGCATAGTTAATTTATTATCCATAGAATAATCATAAACTTCGTTAAATTTCATATCCATACGCTTGTTTAGTCTTTCGTTTACTTCATCCAGCGTCATCTGTTCCCTCTGGGTTTCCTGAGTATATTCAAGATAAGACACAAAAACACCGCCTGCGTTGCATAAAATATCCGGTATAATGAAAACTTTCTTTTTATTAAGAATTTCATCCGCATCCGGCTCAGTTGGCGAATTAGCGCCTTCAGCAATTATCTTTGCCTTTACAGCAGGGGCAATGTCCCCCGTGATTACAGATTGAGTAGCGGCCGGTACAAGAATATCGCAATCACAGACAAGCACATCTTTATTTGAACATTCCTTCGCAAGCGGGTAACCATAAATCTGACCGCACTGCTTTACATATCCCATCAGATGTTGTATATCAATGCCTTTTTCATTAATTAGCCCTCCAGTAATATCAGAGACAGCGACAATCTTTGCTCCTAATGCCGAAAGTACCAAAGCAGCTATAGATCCGACATTTCCAAATCCCTGTACTGCAATTCGCAAATTCTTTATATCTAAATTCAGTTTATTACAAGCTGCAAGAATAGTGTAAGCCACGCCTCTTCCAGTCGCTTCTTTTCTTCCCAAAATTCCGCCCAATATCACGGGTTTTCCTGTAACATAACATCCGTTGGTTATAGATTTACCTGATGAATAAGCAAGACAATCGCGAATATGCCCCATATCCGCTTCGTTAGTGCCCATATCAGGCGCGGGGACATAAATTTCGGGACCTATGTA
>JAKJEQ010000192.1:0-2724 GCA_022705345.1 Planctomycetota bacterium
CGTTTGTATGTCATTGCGAGGCTGTCCGCAGACAGCCGTGGCAATCTCAACCGCTGAATCGGTCAGTTTGAGTAATTTATTTAATTGCAAAACTCAAATCTGTAAAATCTGCTTAATCAGCGATTAATAAAAACTCGTTGTTAATTCTTTACTTTTGGTACCGGAAGACCAAGTTCTGCCATAACGGATTTCATATCTTCCCACACCTTACGTCTGTTATCGTCGGAATAATTTCGCAGCAGATATGCCGGGTGGAATGTGGGCATCAGTTTTATTGGCTCCGAATCGTCATCAAAATAAAAATCATGGAATTTGCCGCGAAGCTGGCCAATCGGCTGGTTCGTTTTCAACAAAGTTTTAGTTGCCGGAGCGCCAAGACAAACTATAACTTTGGGTCTTATTAAAGAAAGCTGTTTTTTCAGATACGTCAGGCAATTAATAATCTCTTCCGGCCGGGGTTCGCGATTTTCCGGCGGTCTGCATTTTACAATGTTGCAGATATAAACATCGCTTCTCTTTAATCCCATCGCGTTTGTGATAATTTTATCTAATAGTTGACCTGACCTGCCGACAAAGGGTCTGCCCTGCGCATCTTCATCCGCACCGGGGCCTTCGCCGACAAAAACCAGTTCCGCATTGGGATTTCCTTCGCCGGGAACAGGATTTAGCCGGGTTGAACCAAGAACGCATTTCTGACATGCCGCAACTTCGCCGGCTATTTTGTTTAGTTCTTCAGTAATGTCTGTTTTTTCTGTTTTTGAGGGGTTAGCCTGCTCGCTTGTATTACGCTTTGTAGTCTTCACTGAAAATCCTGTAAAATATTCCTCCAGCTTCACATGCTGGTCAAACGCCTTGCTTAGATTTGTTCCGTCCTTCATAGGGGATAATTTTAATAAAAAAATCCAATATGGGCAATAAAAAAGGGCGTCAGTCATAAACTGAACGCCCTTTTAGGTTTACAAAATTTAAAACTTATACAACGCCGTGAGCCATCATTGAATCGGCAACTTTTACGAAGCCGGCGATATTTGCACCAACGATGTAATTGCCCTTCTGGCCATACTGTTCGGCCGCGGCACTGATATTCTTGTAGATGTTGACCATGATGTTCTTCAATTCAGCATCTGCACGTTCGAAAGTCCATGCATAACGCTGGCTGTTCTGTGCCATTTCAAGGCCTGATACCGCAACGCCGCCCGCATTAGCGGCTTTGCCGGGCAGGAACGCGACTTTGTTTTCCATCAGGATGTCTGCGCCTTCCGGAGTGGTAGGCATATTCGCGCCTTCGGCAACGACTTTGCAGCCGTTCTTTGCCAATGCCTTTGCGCCTTCGCCGTCAAGTTCGTTCTGAGTTGCACATGGCAGAGCAATGTCGCATTTTACTGTCCAAATGCCGTTGCAGCCTTCGGTGTATTTTGCGCTCTTATGAATCGAGCAGTATTCCTTGATTCTCTTTCTTTCGATTTCTTTAATCTGCTTTACCGTATCGAGCTTAATTCCCTGCGGGTCGAAAATATAACCGTTCGAATCGCTCATTGCGACGACTTTGCCGCCGAGCTGCTGAACTTTTTCTGTCGCGTAGATAGCAACATTACCCGAACCGCTGACTGTAACCGTCTTGCCTTCGAAGCTTTCGCCTTTTTCCTTCAGCAATTCATCAACGATGTAAACAAGACCGTAACCTGTAGCCTCGGTTCTTACGAGACTGCCGCCCCACTGCAGGCCTTTGCCTGTGAGAACGCCAACGAACTCATTACGGATTCTCTTATATTGGCCGAACATATAGCCGACTTCACGACCGCCAACGCCGATATCGCCTGCCGGTACGTCTGTATCGGCTCCGATATGCTTGCAAAGCTCGGTCATAAAGCTTTGGCAGAAACGCATAACTTCATTATTGCTCTTTCCCTTTGGATCGAAATCGCTGCCGCCTTTTGCGCCGCCCATCATCAAACCTGTGAGCGAATTCTTGAAAATCTGTTCAAAACCGAGGAACTTAATAATTCCCAGGTAAACGCTCGGATGGAAGCGTATGCCGCCCTTGTATGGGCCGATTGCGCTGCTAAACTGGACACGGAAGCCCCTGTTTACCTGTACTTTGCCGGCATCATCAATCCACGGAACCCTGAACATAATTACTCTTTCAGGCTCAACGATTCTTTCGAGAATCCTTGAATCAATGTACTGCGGGTTTTCGTCGAGTACCGGAGTCAGACTTTCGAGAACTTCTTTTACAGCCTGGTGAAATTCATTTTCGCCGGGATTTCGCTTGAGCACCTGCTCGTAAACACTTTCAATAACTTTTTTTGACGACATTTTGGTATCTCCAAGTTTTAAGGTTTTTTCTTGCCTGTTTTATAAAATATGTTAATAATGTTATTTTAGGCATTGTAGAACATCAAGCTGATTAAACCTGATTTTAGCTCAAAAAAGCGAACAAATCCAATTTTAATTGGTTATAACTTTTATAAGCAAAACTTATAATAGGTACAAAACAGAAATATTGACCCATAAATCGAGGGTATGATGAAACCAAATGAACGATTAAGCACAGGATTGCCGGGGTTTGACAAAGTTATTAAACAAGTTTTGCCGGGCGATAATATAGTTTGGCAGGTTGATACTCTTGAGGATTTCTTACCTTTTGTCAAAGCCTACTGCAAAAATGCCCTCGGCAGCGGATGGAAGCTGGTTTATTTTCGTTTCGGCAAACACGAGCCGTTT
>JAKJEQ010000192.1:2739-2973 GCA_022705345.1 Planctomycetota bacterium
CCGCCGAAGAAGGCGCCAATGTAATCGAGCTTGACGCCAACCAGGGCTTTGAAACTTTTACATCGAAAGTCCATACCGTCATCAACCAATTCGGCAAGGGCCATTATTATCTTTTCGATTGCCTGAGTGAACTCGCCCCGGCGTGGTGCAACGACAGAATGCTCGGAAACTTTTTTATGCAGGTTTGCCCTTATCTTTACTATGCCCAGACTGTAACTACATTCGCCCTGCTTC
>JAKJEQ010000193.1 GCA_022705345.1 Planctomycetota bacterium
CCTATTCCAAAACAACATAATAGGTTATTCACATTTTCGGAAACATTTAGAAAAGGCTCTAATATAGAAAACGCTATAATTCTTGCTTCGTTAGAAGAAACAGGTATAATCTGACCGTTGGTAGTATTTACATCACCTTCTTGCTTTTGATTTTTTATTTGTTCTATTTTTATCTTTACGATTGGAATGACATACCGATGAATAGGTGATTTTTCAAAACTATATGGTAATAGCTTAACATTGAAGTTGTTTGGTTCATCTGTAATCTTGAAATTCACATCCTCTGATATTTTATAAAAGAAATCTTCTGCATTTATACCATTTTTTAAACACCATCCCCGCATATCTTGCATTGTAAGCCAACCCCATATTACATAAATTGAAAATAACGTAAATATGAGAACTATAAATGCAGATACAGATTTTTTAACCATATTTATTTCCTTGTTAATTCTGTAGTTTTTTTCAAAAAAGCTTAGACAAACATCTTCTTTGCATGGGTCATCATTTTTTCTCAATTTTCAGAGATTCTGAATTTTCGCCTTTGACTTCTTTGTATTCAAATTTCTTTAGGCCGTTAGCATCTTCGACGGATTTATCAACTGCGTTGAAAACGCCGGCTTTGGCGCGGATCTTTGCGAGTTTTGCTTCGCGCTTTAATGCTTTCTTTTGGATCTTATAAACTTTGCGCTCGGAATGGAGAGTTTCTTTTACTGTGCGGCGGGCAGTCATGCCTTTCTGGATTTCGCTCGGAGAGGGGATTGTGCCGGAGCCGTCGAGGCGCATTGTTATTATGCCGATACTGTAATCGGGAAATGATTGCGTAATTACAATTCGGGCAACGAAAGTTTCAAGGCCATCGACGGTTTTGAAAATGTCGTATCTTACGGCCTGAAGGAACGGCCACCAGCCTTCTGGTTTTGCCTGCTCGGCGGTTGCACTTATTGTTACATCGCCGGATGGAGAGACACTTAAAACTTTTATTTCATCGGCGCAAGAGATGCTAAATAGTGTTAAACAAATAATTAAAGCAGGCACGGAGAATTTGATCGGTTGAGATTGCCGCGTCGCTGCGGCTCCTCGCAATGACATTTTGGTACGGTTTAGAAAAATCTTTTTCATCGCAACACTCCTTGTAAAGAATTGAATATGGATAGAGTATAGGATGTTTGAAATAAAAAAGCAAGGAGAAAAGACAGGATAATTACAGTTTATTCAAATTATAAATTTTCCGTTGTTGTAGATAGTTTGGCCGTCGGCGGTGATTTGGCCGTCTTTCATATCGGCAAGCAAATCCCAGTGGATCGCCGATTCGTTTGTCGCGCCTGTTTCGGGGTAAGCTGCTCCGAGAGCCATGTGAATCGTGCCGCCCATCTTTTCGTCGAAGAGCATGTTCTTCGTGAATTTAGTAACTCTTTCATTATTGCCAATGGCGGCTTCGCCGAACCTGCGGGCGCCGGGGACGTCGAGGATTTTATTTAAAAGCTCCTGGCCTTTTGCAGCAGTTCCTTTTACGACTTGGCCGTTTTTTATCTCGAGCGAAATATCTTCGATTTCCTGTCCCATATAAATTCCGGGGTATGAAAAACGCACGAAACCATTTACGGAATCCTCAACGGGGCCGGTGAAAACCTCGCCGCTGGGCATATTGTTTTTGCCTGAAGAGTTGATCCACTTTCGGCCGTCAGTTCTGAATTTTACATCTATGTTTGTGCCTTTGAAATGCACTTCTTTTTTTGTGTTGAGCAAATCGGTAATTCTCTGCTGGTCGGCTTCGAGTTTGTTCCAGCAATCGATGGGGTCGTTCTCATACAGATAGCAGCAGTTGAAAACATATTCGGCGTATTCGCTTTGGCTCATGCCGCATTCCTGCGCCTCGGCGTTTGTGGGATAAACGCAAAGAGTCCAGCGAAGTTCATCTGCGGCGGCGCGCCTCATAAAAATTTTGTTCAGTTCGGCCCTGGCGGCGCTTGCTTTTTGCTTCTTTTCGGCTGGAGTGTTTTGCAGCTCCTTGACGTTAAAGGGCGCGATAACATTAAGCAGAGCGTCATAATTTTCATAAACGTATTTTGTTAATGGCGAAATATACTGAAGCTGGCTGTCAGAGGCATTATCGTAAAATGTTTTTTCGGTGCCGTTGAGAGCAACCTTAAATTCCGGATATGCGCCTGCCTGGAGAGCCAGAGCATATACTTCCTTTAGCAGCTCTTCGGCAAGGTAAGTCGAAACCATAAGGAGCCTGTCGCCCTTTTTTATGCCGAGAGAATAATTGACCAGTAAATTCGCATACTTTTTGATAATATCAGAAGCCATACAATTTATTTCCTTGTAAAAAAAACGATAATGACGAAAATATAGCACTTTAAAGGATTTTTTCAATGATTAGTATTTTCACAGACTCGTTCGGAACAACATTTCAGGCGGTGTTCCAGATACTATTGATTGCTTTCGCGGCGGGCGTGCTGATGCGCAAAAATATCCTGACGCAGGAACAATTAAAAGCCATTTCCGCAATCGGAGTACGTGTACTGCTGCCGAGCCTTATTTTCACCAATATCATCATAAATTTCGAACCTTCAAAATTAAGAATCTGGCCGTTGATTCCTCTTTCGGCGGTTATAATGGTAGCGGTTGGAATTTTATTTGCGATGATTTTGTTCTGGCCGAACATCAGCGAAAAAAAATATCTCTTTGCCCCCGCCGCTCTGCAGAACGCGGGCTATTTAATTCTTCCGCTGGGGCAATTTCTGTATCCCGAGAAATTCGATGAATTCGCGATGTACACTTTTCTTTATATTCTCGGCATAAGTCCGCTTCTGTGGTCGCTGGGTAAATAT
>JAKJEQ010000194.1 GCA_022705345.1 Planctomycetota bacterium
GTCGAACTTTGGCCAAGCTATGAATCTTTTGCGGTGAGAATTGAATTCTTCGGCGATGATGTCGAACAGATAAATTATATCAATCCTGTCAGCGGCGAAATTCTCGCATCCGAGCAGCAGTTGTTCGTGTACCCAGCAGGCCATTACGTTATGCCCACCGAAAGAATCGAACTTGCGATACAAAGCATAAAGATCGAACTCGACAAGCAGCTTATGCGCCTCCGCGAACAGGGCAAACTCCTCGAAGCGCAGCGTCTCCAGGCAAGAACGCTCTACGATATCGAAATGATGCGCGAAGTCGGCTTTTGCAGCGGAATCGAAAATTACTCCCGTCATCTTAGCGGCCTTCCAGCAGGCGCAAGACCTTATACGTTAATCGACTATTTCCCAAAAGATTTCCTTCTCTTCGTAGATGAATCGCACGTAACAGTCCCGCAAATTCGCGCAATGTACGCCGGCGACCGGAGCCGAAAGGAAGTACTCGTCGAGCATGGCTTTCGTCTGCCAAGCGCTCTTGACAACAGGCCTTTGCGTTTTGAGGAATTTCAGGAAAACTGGAACCACGTTGTTTTCGTTTCCGCAACTCCCGCAGAGTTCGAATTAAATCTGAGCAAAGGCGCAATTGTCGAGCAGATTGTACGTCCCACAGGTCTGCTCGACCCGGAAATTTTTGTTCATCCAGCGTCCAATCAGGTCCCGCATTTGCTCGATCAGATTGACAAGCACGTAAAATTAAAACAGCGAGTCCTCGTAACTACTTTAACAAAGAGACTTGCCGAAGATTTAACCGCCTACATCTCCAAAAAAGGTTTTCGCTGCCGGTATCTCCACAGCGAAGTCAAAACGCTCGAAAGAGTTAATATCATCCGTGATTTGCGAACCGGCGAATTTGACGTTCTTGTTGGCATAAATCTTTTGCGGGAAGGTTTGGATTTGCCCGAGGTCTCTCTAGTCGCGATTCTCGACGCCGACAAGGAAGGTTTCCTCCGAAGCCAGACTTCACTGATTCAAACCATCGGTCGAACAGCAAGAAACGTCGATGCGAAAGTCTTTTTATATGCCGATAAAGTTACAGATGCGATGCAAAAAGCAATTGACGAAACCGAAAGAAGGCGTAAAATACAAATCCAGTATAATAAAGATCACAATATTACACCTGAGACAATCAGAAAACAGATTTATACCGGCCTGCAGGAAAAGCTCAAAGCTCAGCAGATTGCCCGACAGGCTGTTAGCCTCAGCGAAGATGAATATGATACCGCGCAGGTAGCCGCGCAGATCGAAAAGGAAATGCTCGAAGCCGCTGAAAAGCTCGACTTCGAGCGGGCGGCTTTCCTTAGAGACCAGCTTAAAGAATTAAAAGAACTGCCGCAGATTGGAAAACAAAAATGAAAATGCTTAACAGCAAACGAGTTGATCAACTTATTGATATGGCCATAGAAGAAGACTTCGGAGGAAGAGACCCTTCAAGCGAATTGATGATTCCCCCAAAAGCTACCGGTAAAACTTACATCATGACCAGGGAGGAAATCGTAGTTTGCGGTATGGGTATTGCCCGCGAAGTCTTAAAAAGATACGACAAAAGATTAAAATTGAAAATTTATATTCGTGACGGCAAAAGAGCGAACGTTGCCGACAAGCTTGGCGTAATTGAAGGGCCGGTGCGCCCCATGCTCAGCGCGGAAAGAGTCGTGCTTAATTTTCTTCAGAGATTGAGCGGCATTTCGACTATGACGTATAAATATGTCCACGCCGTACGCGGAACAAAAGCCAAAATTCTCGATACAAGAAAAACAATCCCGGGCTGGCGCGAACTCGAAAAATACGCCGTCAGATGCGGAAGAGGGCACAATCACCGCTTCAGCCTCCGCGAAGCGGTTATGTTCAAGGACAATCACATCGCGCAGCTAAGCAAAAATTTTGAGCCTCGCCTCAGGCAGCTCGTTGCGGATGCTCGCAAGATCGAAGGCGTTAAATTCGTCTGTGTCGAAGTTGATCACGTTGATGACCAGCTCGATCACGTACTCAAAGTACCGGGTATCGATGTTGTTCTGCTCGATAATATGGGCCAGTGGCAGTACAAACACGCCGTCGCTATGAGAAACAAAATGTGCGGCGACAAGCCCTTGCTCGAGGCCAGCGGCGGGATTACGCTCAATAACGTACGCGGAATCGCTCTTTGCGGCGTTGACAGAATTTCAGTCGGCGCTATCACTCACAGCGCAGTATCAGTCGATATCGGCCTTGACAGAGAGTTCTGATTTATGACCCGAAAATTTCCTCCGCTGGATTGCGATTTAATAAAAGCAAATCTCAAGACCAATCGAATCGGAAAGAAAGTCATTGTTTATAAAAGCACCGCAAGCACCAATGAAGTAGCGAAAAGATATGCTGACGGCGGGGCAAAAAATGACGGTCTTGTTATCTTTGCCGAACATCAGACAGGTGGAAAAGGCAGGAGAGGAAGGAAATGGTTCGACGGCAGGAATAAAAGTGTTCTCTGCTCAATTCTAATTTTTGAAGAAAATATAAACCCTGATTTGATTTCGCTCATCGCCGCCGTTGCCGCCGCGGATACTATCGGAAAATGCGGAAAACATGATGCCAAAATCAAGTGGCCAAACGATATCCTCGTCGCCGATAAAAAATTATGCGGAATTCTTATCGAAAAAGGACAAGATTTTTACGTCATTGGCATTGGTATTAACTGCCATCAGCAAATTGACGATTTCCCGCAACTTCTAACTGATACCGCAACAAGCATTGATATCCAAACAGGTAATATCTCCGATA
>JAKJEQ010000195.1:0-2465 GCA_022705345.1 Planctomycetota bacterium
CCGAGCCAATATCGTGCCAGTGTGCCGATAGCACCGGCAAGTGCAAGGTAAAATATTTTTTGAAGCATATTCATCCTTAATAAAACTAAGGAGCAGTATAAATCATATAAAGCCCGGCGGCAAGGACAAGTACGCCGCAGATTTTTTTGAGAATAATTGCGCCTTTCGACGTTTCGTTCCAGTTCATATAACGCTGGACAACTTCGGTAAAAGTACCCGCAAAGACAATGACCGAGCAATGGCCGATGCCATACGCGACTAAAAGTAAAATGCCGTAAAAGAGATTAGTGGAAGCGGTTTTGAAAGTTACAGCGAGCATCGGCGCCATAAATGCGAAAGTACATGGGCCGAGAGCGATTCCAAAAACAAGACCTAAAACAAGCGCCGCCAATAAGCCTTTCTGTTTCATACCGATTTTGCCGGGGCCTGAAAACGGTATCTGAATAACATCAAGCAAAAGCAGGCCTACGATAAAAAAAACGGCAGCAACAAAATAATTTCCGTACCTGCCGACATTGCCTATCATTCGCCCTGCCGCTGCGGTAACGACTCCCACAAGGCCGATGGTAATGAGAATGCCGAATGCAAAAAGAAACGAAATCCAGAACGCTCGTTTTGTTGACATCTTTCCCTGCCGATCAATAAAGCCGACGATGAGCGGGATACTCGCAAGATGGCACGGGCTTAATAAGATGCTTAAAATGCCCCAGATGAACGAAGCTGTAAGAGCGATCAATGCTGTGCCTTCGACTGCGCGAGTGAGATTTTCAAATAAATAATTCATAATAATGGAGCTGACCTATATGTCTGTCAGGGCGAACACATAGGTTCGCCCCTACAAGTTTATTTCAAATCAAAACCAAGTTCTTTCCATTTTGTTAAAATTTCTTCTTTAGCGAAAAATCCCTGATGGCGGAATAGTTCTTTGTCATCGGGGCCAAGGAAAATTTGCGTTGGGATTATTTCTATTGCATATTTTTCGGCGTAAGCAGGTTCCTGCCACACATCATGAAACATTACATCAAGTTTTCCTTTGTACTCCGTGGTCAATTCATCGAGTATCGGTTTCATCGCTTTGCATGGAATACATTTATCCGCGCCGAGTTCGATGAGTTTCGGCAGCTTCTGCGGCTGAGCCTGAAGAAAATTAGAATCAGAAACAGCCGGTCTTTCCGTAATACTTGTTTGCGATTGTTTATTCGCGTTTTTTAATATTACAACTGCAACAACAGAGGATGCAAGAAGTAACAAAGCAATTATTTTAGGCAAATTTTTCATCCCGCACCTTCTTTCTATTCAATACAATTTAAACTAAATGAAATTCTTTTTTTTAACATACTATACGCTTTCCCAAAATATTTTAGAGATTTTTCTCGTTTCCTGGCATCTTCCAAGGAGATGAAGCTTTCATAATAAATCAATGTCCATGGCAGATATTTCTTAGTATATCCTATCAAGCCGCTATTGTGTTCTTTTAATCTTCTCATCATATCGTTGGTATATCCAATATACAAGCTATCATTCTTTGTACTCTTCAAAAGATATACATGATACATTGAATATTGAGAAGGTGCGGGATTCACTTTAACATTTCCTTTATTTGTTCAACAGTAAGTACTTTTCCGACAGCTTTAACCTGGCCGTCAATGACTATCGCAGGCGTCATCATAACGCCGAATTTCATAATATCATTTATTTGCGTGACTTTTTCAAGTTCGTATTCAATTGCCATTTCTTTGGCGGCCTGTTCGGCACATTCGGCAAGTTTTTTGCATTTCGGACAGCCTGTTCCAAGTATCTGAATTTTTTTCATATTGCACCTTTCTATAGCCACAGAGGACACAGAGACCACAGAGAATTAAATATTTTTAAACCAATTTTGAGTTCTTAAACAAATCTTAACGAGCATAAGCATTACCGGCACTTCAATCAAAACGCCGACAACAGTCGCAAGAGCGGCGCCGCTTGAAAGGCCGAAAAGCATTGTCGCAGTCGCAATTGCAACTTCAAAATGATTCGATGCGCCAATCATAGCCGATGGCGCGGCGTCTTCATAAGAGAATTTTAATAATTTGGCAATAGCATAAGTGATCGCGAATATCAGAACCGTCTGGATAAAAAGCGGAATCGCAATCCAAAGAATCGTGAGCGGGTTATTGAGAATCGTTTCGCCTTTGAAACTGAACAGCAGCACCAGCGTACCGAGCAAAGCAATAATTGATATCGGCGTAAGGACGTGCAGGAATTTGGCTTCGAACCACTCTTTGCCTTTTGCGGCGATGATCCATTTGCGCGAAAAATACCCTGCGACCAGAGGCAGTGCAACGTAAATGCTGATTGATAAAAGAAGCGCCTGCCAAGGCACAGGCATACGATTTATGCCGAGCAGCCAGCCTCCAAGCAGGCCATAAAGTACGAGCATTGTGAGCGAATTTATCGCGACCATTATTAAAGTATGCCCCTGG
>JAKJEQ010000195.1:2524-2765 GCA_022705345.1 Planctomycetota bacterium
CGGAAATATACGAACGGAAGAGTTCGACTTCCGTACCATCCTTAACAATTTCAGTTCCGGGCAGAAAGCCGCGAAAGACCACACCGAGGAAAAACCACGCAATCGCAAACATTGTAAACGGCTTGATGCACCAGTTGACTATAAGAGTCAGCAGAACCGGCTTCGGACTTTTGCCTGCTTTTACGACAGCCGCGAAATCGATTTTGACCATTATCGGATACATCATAAAGAAAAGTGCGAT
>JAKJEQ010000196.1 GCA_022705345.1 Planctomycetota bacterium
CGTCGTCCCGATTTGCATCGGGACTTTGGCTCAGGATGACAGGAGGGCGCTGAGGGTGACAAGAGGGCGATGAGGGTGACTTATTAATGGTGATATATTTAAAGCGCCAGATCCTTCGTCCCAAAAGGGACTCAGGATGACAAATTGACATAATGTCAATTTGTCACTTTCCTTTAGCTTCGTTGACTTTGACGGTGTAACCGCCGCAGTCTTTTCCGTCGAGGGCTTCGATGGCGGCTTTCGCTTCGTCGTCATTGCTCATCTCGACAAAACCAAATCCCTTGCTTTTGCCGGTGTCTTTGTCGTTAACTATGTATGCTTTTTTTACTTTGCCGAAGCATGAAAACAGGGTCTGCAAATGTTCCTGTGTAGCGTTCGGTCCGATGTTGCCAATGTATAACTTTTTACCCATATATCTGCCATTCAAACTGAAAGCGAACTATTATAACTTAACAATTATTAAATGCAAATAGTAAAGAGAGCGTTAATAATTCGAAAGCCTTAGATTGCTTCGTCGTCCCGATTCGCTTCGCTCAAGGTGACTTCTCGCAATGACATTTTAAAGCGTTAGTTTACAATTTGCATAAGGTTTTTGAACTGTTCGACCAAAATAACGATCAATTTTATAGAAATAATAACAATAAAAACCGTCGCGATAAGAACTAAAAATGTCATCAGCCATTTAGTAATCGATTTATAATTCGGATTGAACCAGATAAGCGGCAGAGCGAACGGGCCGGCACAAAGCAGGGCGAAAATGACCCAATAGTTAGAGAAATACCATTTCCCTCGGGGTTTGTTTTTCTCATCGAACTGTCTGCCGCAATGCGGACAAGTAATCATATCGAACTGACCGATTCAGCGTTTGAGATTGCCACCCCTGGCTTCGCAGTGGTAAACTCCTGCGCCTCGCAATGACATACAAACGCCATATTTGCCATCGCGAGAAGTCCCACTTCGGGACGAAGTTTACCCGGCTATGGGGCAATTTAAGACCATAATTATTGGCCGCTTTTATAGAAGCCCCTGCACGGGATGCTGATGTCGTTCTTTCCCTTGATTTTGATGTGCAGGGTATCTGAAAAGACGCGAAGCTGGCCAGTCTTTTCGGGCGGCACGATGTCGACATCGAACTGGAACCTGTTTTCAGTTTTTACCTGGTTAGTGACTTTTACTATCCCTTTGTCTGATTTGACAGATTCGATTTCGATGGGCTGGTTGTAGTTGCTTGTCAGATAGATGCTTCGGGTCTGGATTTTTCCCTGCTCGGCGTTACGAATGATAATGACGGAAGGCGATGCTTCGAATTCCTTCATTGCGGACCACTGGACGCGGAGATCTTTGCATTTTGGATGGTTGACTGTGAAGGAGATTGCGCCTGCAAGATTATTTCGGAGATAGGCCGAATTAATTTTTGGATTAAGCACGTGCTTTTCAGCGACATTGTTTGGATCCCAGTCGAAAGAAATTACGTTACCTGTGGATTCGATCTTTGTAATCGCGAATTTTTCGTTGTCCTGTGAAACGAAAGTGATCTGGTCTGCGCCTTCGTTAGGGTCGAGCAGCGAAAGATTTAAATTTTCCGGCGAAACCTGTACAGCTAACTTGATAAAAGCCTTGACTTCAAGTTCGGCCCTCGGATTTTGGGCGTCGTTGCTGAAGACTATAATGTGCTGGGAAGTAGGGCCGTGATATTTGGGAGCGTGAAACTGGACGGTGATCTCGCCTGATTCGCCGGGGGCGTACTCTTTTTTCGCCAGGTCTGGAACGGTGCATTTGCAGGTGCCCTGAAGGCGATCGATTTTGAGAGAGTCTTCGCCGGTGTTTTTGAAAGCGAATTTGGCTTCATTCATTGTATCGGGCGCTATGTCACCGAAATCGTAAACCGGATTGTCAATCTTGATTTTCGCTTTTGAAGCTGGAGCCTCAGATTGTGTTTGCGGTATTGTTTCTGTTTGTTTCGGAGCCGGCTGCTCGACCTGTCCTGGTTTTTCTTTTTTTCCGAAGAGTTTAAATGCGTCGGCAGGCTGAGCCGCGACGAAAATTAAAGATAAAGCGAGTGTGATGACCAGAACATTAAAAGTCTTGCCGTTCATAGCGATTCTCCGAATAAAAATGAATAAAATAACGAATATTAAAGTATAACATAGGATATTTTACGTATCAACCCCCATTTTAGTGCGTCAATCTATAATAAAGGGCGCTTGAGAAAGCGTGTAAGCTGTGGTAAATTAGCGGGTCTTATTTTTAATTGAGGTAAAAATGAACGTATTATTGATAGGGAATGGCGGTCGAGAACATGCGATCGCGTGGAAGTTGTCTAAATCAAAAGAGATAAAGAAACTCTATATAGCCCCCGGTAATCCGGGGACTGCTCAATGTGGCCAGAATGTGAATATCGGTGTTAGCGAGTATGATAAGCTGCTCGATTTTGCTAAAGAGATGAAAGTCGGCTTGTCGGTTATCGGTCCTGAGGATCCTTTGAGCGGCGGGCTTGTTGATATGTTCGAAAAGGCGGGGATAAAGGCTTTTGGGCCGAGCGGGGCGGCGGCACAGCTTGAGGCGGATAAGGCGTTTTCGAAACATATAATGAAAGTTAATTCGATACCGACTGCGGAAAGCCGGATATTCGATAATTTTCAGGATGCGAAGTCTTATATCGCAAGCAGAGATGAGGCGGTGGTGATTAAGGCGACGGGACTTGCAAAGGGTAAGGGAGTTTTTGTTTGCGACGACCCGGCGGAAGGGATTATCGCGGCGGA
>JAKJEQ010000197.1 GCA_022705345.1 Planctomycetota bacterium
CGGAATCGGTACGCAGATGCATGAAGATCCGAAAGTTCCTAATTATGTCAGCAGGGAGCTATTGACGCATGACATTCTATTGCAGGAAGGTATGGTATTAGCTGTCGAACCTATGGTTAATATGGGTACAGGGCAGGTAATTACACTGAAGGACGGCTGGACGGTTGCAACCCGGGACGGTAAACCTTCAGCACATTTTGAGCATACAATCGCGATTACTGAAAGCGGTTGTGAAGTGCTGACTATTAAATGATTTGAAATTTAAAGTTTCAAATTTGAGATTTTTTTGTATATGCCAAAAAAGGATGCGATAATAGTTGAGGGCAAAATTTTAGAGGCCCTGCCGAATGCGATGTTCAGAGTTGAACTGGCAAATGGACATGCAATTATAGCGCACGTTTCCGGAAAAATGCGAATGCATTTTATCAGGATTCTTGCCGGAGATAAAGTTACTGTAGAAATGTCGCCTTATGATTTGACAAAAGGCAGAATTATACTGCGGCATTAGCAGAAAGGTGAGTTATGAAAGTAAGAAGTTCAGTAAAAAGAATTTGTGAAAATTGCAAAATAGTTCGACGCAAAGGCGTTGTCCGGGTAATTTGCTCGGCCGACCCCCGTCATAAACAGAGACAAGGCTAATTTTTTCGGAGAACGAATATGCCGCGTATAGTTGGTGTTGATATACCGAATAACAAAGCGATTTTGATATCGCTGACCTATATTCATGGTATTGGTAAATTCATAGCAGAGAAAATTCTCAATGAATTGAGCATAAAGCTGGATCTTCCTGCCGGCAAGCTTACTGAAGATGAAGTAAGCAAGATTGCTCAAATTATCGACCGTGATTATGCTGTAGAAGGTCAATTAAGAAGACAGGTGTCCCAGGATATCGCAAGGCTTAAAGATATCGGCTGCTATCGCGGGCTGCGACATCGTAAGGGATTGCCAGTCAGAGGTCAGCAGACTCAAAGTAACGCCAGAACTCGAAAAGGTAAACGAAAGACCGTTGCCGGCAAGAAGGGCGTCAAAGAAATCCGTTCATAGAGTCGCAATTGTTTTAGTGGTATTAAAACACAATATTTAAGGTTAGTTTTAAATGGCTAAAGGTAAAATAAGAAAGAATGTATCGAAGGCGATAGTTCACATCAGGTCGACCTTTAATAACACGATGATAACAATAACCGATACCGACGGGGATACAATATGCCGCGATTCGGCGGGAACTGTTGGATTCAAAGGTTCGCGCAAAAGCACTCCTTTCGCCGCTCAAAGAGCAGCGGAAAAATGTGCAAATGCCGCTAAAAGATCTGGTGTTCGAGAAGTCGAAGTCAGGGTAAAAGGTCCGGGTTCGGGAAGAGAATCGGCAGTGTCGGCTCTTCAGGCAGCCGGTCTTAGAATATCTTCTATCGAAGATGTTACCCCTATTCCTCACAACGGCTGTCGTCCGCCAAAACGCAGAAGAGTATAAACGCTAAGGAGCAGATAATAATATGGGTCGTAATTTAGGTTCATCCTGTAAGTTATGTCGCCGCGAAGGCATGAAGTTATTCCTCAAGGGTATTCGCTGCGAAACCAGCAAATGCGCTATTGAAAGGCGTCAGAAAAGTTTAGCCCCTGGAATGCACGGCTGGCGCCGCGGCAGGGGAACTGATTATGGAGTACGCCTTCGTGAAAAACAGAAAGTGAAAAGATACTACGGAGTAGGCGAAGCACAGTTTATGCAGTATTTCGAGAGAGCTGAAAAGACAATCGGAAATACGGGCGAAGTGCTTCTTGGCCTTATCGAAAGAAGACTTGATAATGTTGTTTACAAATTGAATTTTGCGCCATCAAGGAAAGCCGCCAGACAGTTGATTGCACATGGACATATTTTCGTAAATGGCAAGAAGACTGATGTCCCGAGCTTTATGGTTAAAATCGGCGATAAAATAACTGTTAAGAAAAACGAAAAAAGCAAGAATAGAGTAAAAGCCCAATTGGAAAGCAATCCGAATTTCTCGGCACAAGGCTGGCTTCAGCTTGATGTCAAGGAACCTGCTGCAACTATTGTATCTCTTCCTTCGAGACAGGATGTTCAGTTGGCGATTGAAGAACAGTTGGTCGTTGAATATTGTTCAAGATAATTTACTCTGAATGAAAAAATAAATAATAACCGGGCGGGTCGCAGATAGCGTTTTATAAGGCATTAGGCCCCTTAACGAAATGCTGAGAACATCTGCCCTTTTTTTGGAGGCCAAAAATATGAGAATAACCTGGAGAGGAATGGAACTTCCGACACGTGTTGAACTTGATAAACAGGTTTCAACCGATAAATATGGTCTTTTCCGAATCGAGCCGTTTGAGCATGGTTTTGGTACCACTATCGGCAACAGTCTCAGGCGTGTTTTGCTTTCATCTTTGGAAGGCGCGGCAGCAACTAATGTGAAAATAGGGGGCGCTGACCATGAGTTTGCAACACTGCCAGGCGTTAAAGAGGATATGACTGAAATCATCCTCAATGTGAAAAAACTTATTATCAGGAAGACCAGTCCTGAAGCGAAAATAGTAAAAATCGCAACTGATAAGGCAGGCGTTATTACAGCCGATCAGATTCAATGTGATCCTTCGGTGGAAATAATAAATAAAGATCACGTGATTGCCACGTTAACTGATGACGTGAAATTTGTGATGGAAATGACGATAGAAACAGGTCGCGGCTATTCTCCTGCAAATGAAAGGTTGGCATCTGCTGACAG
>JAKJEQ010000198.1 GCA_022705345.1 Planctomycetota bacterium
TGTGGGATTTGGTCAAAAAAGCGACTGATGCCGGAGATTTACATTTGCCGAGAGAAGATATTTTGTTTTTCAAAACTTTGCGTGAAAAAGAAATTGCGGTCAACTGTACAAGGATTATCAATGTGCTTGGAACCGATGTCTGGGATTGGACATTTGCAGAATGGCAAGGACATAAACAAATCAGGCAGATTTCGTATTTTCTAAAAAAATACGTACCTGGGTTTGAGAAATCTTATGTTGTCCAAAGCGGTGTGCACGCCGGAGTCAGGGAATCCCGCAGGATTGTCGGTGAATATAAATTGACTGCTGACGATATTTTAAGCGTTCGTAAATTCGATGATATGATAGCTTGCGGTTCATATCCAATCGATATTCATAATCCCAAAGGTCAGGGCACAACATTAATGCACTTGCCTGAAAATCAGTGGTATACGATTCCGCTTCGATGCCTGATTCCCCAAAAAATAGATCATGTCCTTGTTGCCGGCCGCTGTATTTCAGGTACACACGAAGCTCATTCCTCCTATCGTGTTATGCCCATCTCATTTGCCACCGGACAGGCTGCCGGAGTCTGTGCGGCGTTATCTGTACATACTGGTAAGCTGGTTAGAAATATTCCTGCAATCGATGTACAACAGGAATTGCTAAAGCAGGAGGCCATATTGGATAAATGATCGATATCACCGCGACATTTACCGACCAGTTCCTCTAATAAAAGTGTTCGAAAAAAAGAAACAAGAGTTAGTCGATAATGGAAGTAAGATTATCAAAGCAGATAGATTGTACCAATAAAACATCTGCTTTTCGATAAATTACTATAAAATTGTCCTTGACAATGGTGCAATTCTGAACTATTAAATAGACAAAATTCGTATATTAAAAAGTGGCATTGTAAGCCTGAAAGGCGAATCCCGCCTGAATGTCCCGTTAATCGGGATTGTTTTTTTTCTATCTTAACCTTTAACCGGAGAAATATAGATGTTACCGGCAAAAAAAACCAGTAAAACACGGACCAAAAGCCGAAGAAGTCATCAATCGCTGAAAGCAGTGAACTATTCAGTATGCAAAAAATGCAGCAGTCCGAAACTGCCTCACGCGGCATGTACAAATTGCGGTTATGTAAATTCGAAAATCACACTTAAGCTTGCCAAAACCGAGGAGGCCAGCTAACAATGCGGATTGCAATTGACGCCATGGGAGGCGATTATGCACCGGATGAAATAATTGCCGGTGTGGTGGAATCGATTGAATTTCTCGAAAAGGGGGACAGTCTGATTCTCTTGGGGCCTGCCGAAGTTATCGAATCCAAGCTTGGCTCTAAGGTTCTCAAAAAAAATGCTGACGTCATTCGAATTGTAAACGCACCCGAAATTATCGGAATGGATGAGCCCCCTGTTGATGCGTTAAGGAAGAAACGTAACAGCTCTATTTCGATAATGAATAAAATGGCGGCAGACGGCGAGGCTGATGCTGTTATTTCGGCCGGAAATACCGGTGCCTGTGTAGCGGCAAGTCAGCTAAGATTGCGAAATATCGAAGGTGTCAACAGGCCGGGTATTGCTGTTGTTTTTCCGACATTCGAAGGGCCTGTTACTATGTGCGACGTCGGCGCTAATATCTCATGCAAACCAATCAACTTTTATCAGTATGCGATTATGGCTTCGATGTACTCCAAGCATATACTTGGTATAGAAAACCCAAGGGTGGGAGTAATGAGCATTGGCGAAGAAGAAGCCAAAGGCAACGAAATAGTAAAAAAAGCAAAAGAACTCATCCGGAGCGACCCAAAAATTAATTTTATCGGCAATATCGAAGGGCGCGATATATTCAAAGGCAAGTGCGATGTAGCGATTTGCGATGGTTTTGTGGGCAATGTTGTTCTTAAGCTTACCGAAGGTCTTGTTGATGGTCTTTTTAAGGTTATTAAGCACGAATTGATGCATCAATCGATGATTCTGGCTCTGAAGTTTAAGCCTGTAATGATGAAAATGTATCAGAAATACGATTATCATGAATACGGCGGAGCACCGCTTCTCGGCGTTGACGGGACATCGATTATCTGCCATGGTTCGAGTAAGGCAAGAACAATAAAGAACGCTATTAATGCAGCACGTAAATTTTATAAAGTTGGAATAAATCTGAAAATTAAAGAATATCTGGCAACAACAACTGTTAAGGGCATCGATGAACAATATCACAATATCTGATACCGCTTTTAGGGCTGTCATAGCCGGTACTGGTTCATTCATACCTGAAAAACAGCTCACAAACGAAGACCTTACAAAAATGGTCGAGACTAATGACGAGTGGATTACAACTCGAACCGGAATCAAGGTTCGCCATATAGCTTCGGATAACCAGTCCACAGCATTATTGGCAACAGAAGCAGCCAAAAAAGCAATTCAAAACGCAAAGATATCGGCAGCAGACATAGAATTGATCGTAACCGCGACTGTTACGCCTGAAATGGTATTTCCATCCACGGCCTGCTTTGTTCAGGAAATGCTTGGCGCAAAGAAAGCCTGGGCTTTCGATATTTCGGCGGCTTGCAGCGGCTTTGTTTACGGATTAAGTATTGCGCAGCATTTTGTAATCACCGGTAAGTACGATAATGTACTGGTAATCGGCGCTGAAACGCTGAGCAAAATC
>JAKJEQ010000199.1 GCA_022705345.1 Planctomycetota bacterium
GGCGACAGCGGCGGCTTTTTCCGCGCCCTGCTTTAAAACATTTTTAACATAATCAATATTCTGCTCAAGCTCCGCCCTTTTCTGGCGATATGGCCTGAAATACTCAATCAATAATTCGACAAGCCTTTTTTTCGCTTCGCCGTAACCTGTTCCGCCCTGCCGGTATTTTTTGTCCCATTCGGCGAGTTCTTCGGGCGAGGCAACGAGTTTTAATAACGCGAAAACATTGCACTTGTCCGGGTCTTTAGGCGATTCAACCGGGGTCGAATCGGTAACAATACGCATAACTTTTTTCTTAACGGAATTTTCAGGTTCGAAAAGTTCGATTGTATTGTCGTAGCTTTTGCTCATCTTTCTGCCGTCAATACCGGGAACGACAGCAACTGAATCGATAATATAATCTTTAGGCATAACAAAAGTTTCGCCATAGGTATTATTGAAATAGCCTGCGATGTCGCGGGTAACTTCGATGTGCTGTTTCTGGTCGGCTCCGACTGGAACGAGTTGGCTGTCGAAAATGAGGATATCGGCAGCCTGGAGGACGGGATAAGCGAACAAGCCGTGGTTTGCGGAGATTCCCTGCGCGACTTTATCTTTGAAGCTGACGCATCTCTGGAGAAGCCCCATCGGGGTAATGCAGGAAAGAATCCAGGTCAGCTCTGTAACCTGCGGCACATCGGACTGGCACCAGAAAACGGTTTTGTTTGTGTCCAGGCCGAGGGCGAGATAATCCATTGCAACGGCGTAACGATTTTCACGAAGAGAATCGGGGTTTGGGCCGCTGGTTAACGCGTGATAGTCTGCAATAAAGTAAAATCCATCGTTTTGTGCTTGCAGTTGCAGGTGCTGGCGCATTGCTCCGAAGTAATTGCCAATATGCAATCTTCCGGAAGGCTGAATGCCTGATAAAACTCTCATCCTTTTAGATACCTTTCACATTCATGTGGTATTAAACAATATAAAGTGCTGAACTATACGAAAAGCATAAACTTTAAGGCTTATGCGACTTAAAGTAGCTTCTTATAGAACAAACGCAACCAATTACAAATTAAAGACATAAGACTACCAATAGCATCCTGTAAAGTCAAGGAATTTAGTTGATTTAGGGAGATTAATCCTATTAAATGTGTAATTGGCAAGCTTAACCAAAAAACGAGATTCTTCGGCTTCGCTCAGCAGCGGCTGGGGTGATTGAAAGGACCTGGAAGATGACTGAAAACAGATTAACAGCTCGAAACAGCATAGTAATAATTCTCGCGGCCGGCAAAGGCACACGAATGGGCAGAACAGACCTTGCGAAGGTTTGCTTTGAGATTGATGGACAACCGGCGATTAACCGGACTATCAATACGTTTAAAAAGCTCGGGTTCGAGAATTTTATGCTTGTTGTCGGAAGCAGAGCTGAGGATGTGATGGCGACAGTGTCGATGGATACGCCGGAAGCTGTCTATATTTTTCAGGAGCCGCAGCTTGGTACCGGACACGCCGCAAAACTGGCCAGCGAGGCGCTTCAAAGGTCGGATTACAAAGGCAATATTATCGTAACCCTCGGCGATAAATATATCGAAGAAGAGGCGATCGAGATGCTGGTAGATGGTTTTGTCAGGCAGCAGGCGGACCTTGCACTGTTTACAATTCCCAAAGGCAAATCGGGCGATTCGTCAGGCAGGGTTTTCTGCGATTCATCGGGGCAGATAATGGACATTATCGAAAAGCCTGATATAGCCTGCCAGGCAATCGGCGATGAAATCAGAACCAATCTCAAGGCGTCCGGAATCGAGGCTAAAAAAATCAGGCAAATCATTAATAAACATTTGCCTTCAGAAAAAAAACAGGCCCTTGTCGTTGGGGAACTTTTGAAACTTTTAAACAGCAGCAGGAGTATCGAAAAAGAGCAGTTGAAAAATATTCTTGAAATGAAGAAGTTCAATATTGAAATCGGAGGCAAAAAATATTCTGCTAAAGAAGCGGAAGCAAAAAGCAAAGGCGTAAATCCGAGCCTTTATATGTTCAAACCGAAAGCGTTTTATAAAGGCATATCGATGATAGACAATAATAACGCCCAAAAGGAATATTATCTGACGGACGTAGTAAAACATTTGTCGTCGGTTGCGGATGAGAGCGGGCCGAAGTTTAGAATCCGTGCGGTTTATTCGCAAAATGCGCATTGGATTCAGGGGTTTAATTCGCCGGACGAACTGCTGAGCATCAGCGATTATATAAGAAGAAAAAAACTGAAGAAGGATAAGACACGTTTTGAAGCGGGAAAGCCGAAGCTGAAAAACACACAGTATTGCACCGTTAAAGTATGGCTTGAAAAGCTGGAAAAAGAAGACAAATCTCTAAAGCAATGGCTTAATACGATTTACGGGCGGCACGAAGACCTGCATAAACAGAAAATCGCGAATCTGAAAAATGTCCTGAAATGTTACGGCAAAAACTTCGGATTGGACGATAAGGTTTGCATCGTACGAGCGCCGGGCAGAATAAATCTGATGGGAAGGCACGTTGACCATCGCGGCGGG
>JAKJEQ010000019.1 GCA_022705345.1 Planctomycetota bacterium
ATGGCGTTTGTGTGTCATTGCGAGGCTGTCCGCAGACAGCCGTGGCAATCTCAACCGCTGAATCGGTCAGTTTGAGTTGTTTAGTATTTTCGGTTTTCGGATTTTTCCTTTATCCACTAAATTCCACTTGCAGAATTTGGCCGAGCTGTTCCGACAACTGCTCAATTTGATCTTCGGTCAGATGAGGATTTATAACCTGCGCGATTTGCTCTTTGCCAGAAACTTTCAAAACCCAGATTTCATTCCCGTTATCCATCTTCGATGAATCATATTTCAAAAGTCGTTTCCGCATAAGTATCAGCGCAAGAACGAACCGAAAATTCAACTTTTCCTGCTCCGTTTCCGTCGCAAGCCGCTCGAAAAACGCCATCAGCATATTATCATCAATAAATAATTGTTTCTTCTGGTCTGGCTTGGGCATCACGCTCTTCCAGTAGCAGTAAACCTGGGGCTTGTTTTCGTTCCAGAATTCAAGACTGTAATCCTTCCGCTGCATTCCTTCCGGCGTTTCAACCAGTGTCGCAATATATTCTTCTTCCGGCTCGATTGCCTTGCCTGTGCCGCTGCATGTCCCCAGCGGTTTATGTATTTCCCATTCTGCCATTAAATAATTCCAAAATTTAAACAGTGTTAAACAGTGTCAATCCGTGTCTATTTTTCATACAGTGTAAATCCGTGTTAATCCGTGTCTAAAATCGTCAGTGTCAATCCATGTCTTCAAATTTCAAATACGGCTCTAATTTTCTGACCGTCTTTTCACCAATCCCTTTGACTGCATCAAGATCGTTCACATTCTCAAATTTTTTATTTTTCCTGTACTCCGCAATGGCTTCCGCCCTGGCCGCGCCGATCATCGGCAACTCCGCAAGTTCATAAACGCCCGCGACATTGGGATTTAATTTACAATCAAGAGGAACTGTAGATTTATTTGAACGTACAAAGATCGGCAACGCGAAACACAGACACAAAACGACCCCGGCCAAAAAGACCGCCTTCCCCCGCTTCCTTTCGTTGTCGTCTTTCCGTTTATCCATTTTTTATACAGTGTAAATCCGTGTCTGAATTTACAGAGTTAATCTGCGTCTTATTTACGTCTTCTGCAAAATCTGTCTCTGAAGTTTTGCAAGCGACATAAACGACTTCTTCGGCTCAAGCTCATCCGTCAAAAGCCCCGCGCCGTTTATCGTCTTTTCATCGCTGTCCGCTAGTGCCGAGCACGTTACCGTATTCACAAAAGGCTTGCTGAACGCTACTTTGCAAAATTCTTCTATCCACTTCGACTGCACCGTCTGGTCCCACGGCTTGTGCCAAACGCCCGCGATATTTTCGCCCTGCTTGTCCGCCTTGTTATTATCCGGAACCGCAAACGAAGTAATATGCATCTGCTTCGGCAGCGTCATAAACCGATCCAGCATCGCCGACACCTGCATCATATCGCGAACATGCATCCCCGGCTCGTTCTTGCCGAACAGAATCTGAACGCCCAGCGCATCGTAATTTATTCCAGCCTGCGTTACCATATCTATATAAACCAGCGGCGGTATCGTATCCGAATCATAAGCGTAATATTCGCCCCATGGCAAAACAATATCTATCATCTTCACGCTTCGATTATCGGCTTCTCGCGCCGCAAGGCACGCAGTCCGCGTAATTTCAAGTATCCTCTCGAAGCTGAATTTGAACACATTCTGCGCGTTCAGTCCGCTGATTACTTTCCACACATGAACATACTTTGCGTAACGAGTAACAACTTTTGATACGAACTCATAACTCGCCTCGCGGATCGTCTCGAATTCATGCCTTCCCTTCATCCACGCCGGCAGATTCTCAGGCGAAAAATTCAGCAGCGGCCCCGCGCAAAGCAGCAGCCTTTTCCTCCCCAGGATATTCATGCTCTGGTCAAGCTCTGTAAAATCGTACTGCCCTTTTTCCTTCTCGATTTTCGCCCACGAAATCGGAAGCGATATATGTGCGAAAAGCTCGAACGCTCCCTTGAGATAATTTTTGTCCCCAAGTTTATTGGGATCGATTTTACATCCAAGGCTCGACCGCGCAAATCCCCTGCTCCGAAGCCTCGCCTCGAAAAGCACGCTCGCGTATTTCCCCGCAAGCTGCTCTGCGTAAAGCAACGCCTTAGTCAGACATTTATCAGCCAGCAAAGACGCTTTCGCAGGATCGTTTATATTTTCAAGAACTTCGATAAAATTTTTCTGCAGCTCGTCCGCCTTGTCCTTTAATTCGCTCGTTTGGTCGAAAATCGCCCAGTCCTCGCGCTTCATCGCGATTTCCATCAGCTTGCCCCGAACAATCTCCACGTTCAGAATATATGGCTGCTCCCTCTCCGGCAGACGCGTCGTATAAAGCATCACGTTCCCGAACCCCTCCACAGGCCAAAGAAGACAAAGCCCCGCCGGCTCTGAACCCCGTGTCTTGCAGTCGATTACCCCATCGGCAAACGTGATATATTTCGAACTTCTAAAAGGTATCCTGTCTGCGCCGAACAGCGTCACGCCTACAGGTACAAAATCTTTCGCGATTTTTCCGTTTCTGAATACCTGAAATTTCACTATAAAACCTTAAAAATCAATATTAAAACCGCGATTTTAGCAAAAAACCCCATAATTGCAAAAACATTCTTACCTGATTTTACCAGCACGAACCTTAAACATTGAATTGTGTATGCACTTATAACAAATCATGCCGGTCTTATCGTATCAGGGTGGCGTTAGCTGATTGCAGATAAGATGGAACATACTGACAAATGTCGCCCGTGCCAGTCTTGAAGAACTATTGCTGGACTATCAGGACTTTCTTCGACAGCGAAATCTTAAATTATGGCCAAAAGATTCGCCACAAGCACTGAAAGTGAGAGAACGATATAAGTCTGACGCGTCGGACCCCGATACAGATTGCAAGATGCAATCCTAAGGGGCAGGCATGTCGGATAAGTCTGACCCTTATTCAATTCGGACAATCGATGCGGAAACAGCAGCCAATACACTCATCTGCCTGATTAACCAGGCAAGTTTTCTGCTGGGGCGGCAAATCAAAAAACTGGAAGAATCCTTCGCCAACGAGGGTGGATTCTCAGAACGGCTGTACAAAATGCGCAGCCAAAAGCGATAAAGTCAAGATTATGTGAATTAACGATTTTTAAGTGCTTGATTGTTAATTTTTTACAACAATCTAAAAATAATGTTTTTGGATTTAAGTCTTTTATTTACAAACGGTTAAATACTATAGGCGACTTACCTGCTCAGAATTGAGGCTTGAATGGTTCGTCTTAATAGCGTATTATAACGTATAGCGATTGGAAAGATGCGGATGTGTTATTCGCGGCGGATAATCGCAAAAAGGTCGGGGCGTGATTTTTTGCCCTGACAAGGTTTAAAGTTACAAAAGCATCGTGAGCCGGGCTGACGCGGCGATAGAGAACCTGAAAGTTCTCAAGTCGAAAAGGCCAGCGCGAAATCGATGAATAAGAGAAAAGAAATTCCTGTTTTAAAAAAAAAATTACTACTGTGAAAATTAACTTCGGAAGACTGACTGAAAGAAAAAGATTGGCTTTAAGGGTACTCCCCGTTAGAGACAGATTTATTTGGCGAAGGCCGAATATCAATGACGCAGAGTCTCTAAACTGGGCACGCAAGATACCCATTTAAAAGCCGATCTGTCATTATTTTTGAAAAGGATTTCAAACTCTTATCATATCTTGTAGCTTGCCTGCCGCAGAAGCTTTGGGCTGAAAGCGGTCAATGCCTTTTTGGCGCTATCCGTTCTATCCATCGATTGAATAAACCTGATAACTCAGAAAGGTACAAACAATGTTAACATTAGCACAGGCAACCGGCTTTACAACCGTATTGATAGCGACGGCTGCCGCGATTTGCGGAATTGTTCTGGCATTTATCGCGGGGAAAGTTATAGCAAGCGTCCGGCAGACCAGTTTAAATAAACGGCTGGCGCTGCAGACCGAACAGGCGAAAAGAGACGCTGAAGAAATTATCAAAGCGGCACGAATCGAAGCAACGGCAGAGGCACTGAAGAAAAAAGAGGAATTTACTACTGAAATCAACCAGGCAAAAGCGGAATTGCGGGAGGCCGAGAGACGACTGACCAAACATGAGGACGCTATCGACAGGCAGAATGAACTGCTTGGCCAGAGAGAAAAGAGCCTGACTCAAACTGAAAATAATCTGAAGAGCCGTTCCGGCCAGCTTGACGAGCGGGAAAAAGAAATCAATGTTATTATCGCGCAGCAGAAAAATCAGCTTTTGAAAATCTCGGCAATGAGCGCTGAGGACGCAAAGCAAATGCTGCTCAAGAAACTCGAAGACGAGTGCGAACATGAAATGAACGGAATCATTCAGCGAAAAATGGAAGAGATGAACGAGATTGCGGAGGAAAAGAGCAGGGAAATTATCAGTTCCGCGATCCAGAGATTTGCCGCTGACCAGACTTGCGAGGTTACGGTCTCGACGATCGATATTCCAAGCGACGATATGAAAGGCAGAATTATCGGGCGAGAAGGTCGAAATATCCGCTCGTTTGAAAAAGCGACGGGAGTCGATGTGATTGTCGATGACACGCCGGGGGTTATCGTTATCAGCGGGTTCAATCCGATTCGCAGGGAAGTCGCGCGGCAGTCGATGGAAAAACTTATCCAGGACGGCAGGATCCATCCGAGCAGAATCGAAGAGCTTGTCGCACAGACGAAAAAAGACGTAATCAATAAGGTTATGCAGATCGGCAAAGAAGCGTCAGTCGAAGTCGATGTTCGCGGGCTGAATAATAAAATCCTGATGGAAATCGGAACGTTGAATTATCGCACAAGCTATGGGCAGAACGTTCTGCGGCACAGCGTTGAAGTTGCTTTTCTGGCGCAGGTGATGGCGGATGAACTGGGGCTGGACGGTACAATCGCAAGACGGGCCGGATTTTTGCACGATATAGGCAAAGCAATGGACCATGAGATTGAAGGCGGGCATCCGGGAATCGGGGCTAACTTTTTGAAGAGATTCAACGAATCGCCGATAATTATAAACGCGGTCGAAGCACACCACGGCGATATACCTGCGGACAATCCTTATACTCCGCTTGTCGCGGCGGCAGACGCTATCAGCGCATCTAGGCCGGGAGCAAGACGCGAAACGCTGGAAAGATATATCAAGAGACTTGAAAAGCTCGAAGAAATCGCGAAACAGTTCCAAGGCGTTGAGAACTGCTATGCGATCCAGGCGGGCAGGGAAATTCGTGTTATTGTGGACGCCAATAATGTTAACGACGAAAGCGCGGCAAAGACCGCTCGCGATATCGCAAAGAAAGTCGAAGATGAACTGACTTATCCGGGCGAAATTAAAGTAACGCTGCTGCGTGAGGTTCGCTGCGTCGAATACGCGAGATAAAACTCGCTAATTTCGGTTTCGGCAGCGAGGCTGGTATCGGTTACGATAAACGTAAATCGTAAGATCAAACGAGCAGCATCAACGATAAGCGAAAGACGAAAATATTTTTTTGGTTAAATATGAAAATTAATATTTTATGTATTGGCGATATTGTCGGCCGGCCCGGTAAACGAGTGCTGGCCGATAATCTTGCCGCAATAATCAAAGAGCACGATATAGATTGCGTTGTGGCGAACGCAGAAAACGCGGCGGGCGGTTCTGGTCTGACGCGGCAGATTTATGAAAAGCTGCTGAAGTATGGCGTAAATATTATTACGCTCGGCGATCATACATATAAAAAGAAAGACATTGTTTCGGTTCTTGAGAACAATAATAACATTACCCGGCCGGCGAATTTTTCGGCGTATGCTTCGGGCAAAGATTACGCATTGTATAAAACTTCCAAGGGCCCTGTTGTCGCTGTGGTTCCGCTGATTGGCAGAATTTTCATGAAGCCTGCGGACAGCCCTTATGACTGCATCGATAAAATATTGCCGAAACTGGAGAGCCAGGCCGATGTAGTTCTCGTTGAAATACACGCAGAGGCGACGAGCGAAAAAGTTTCGATGGGATATTATCTTGACGGCAGAGTGAGCTGCGTTTTTGGAACGCACACGCACGTTGCGACCGCTGATGAAAAGATTTTGCCGAACGGAACCGCGTATATAACCGATTTGGGAATGACAGGCGCACATTATTCGGTCCTCGGCAGAAAAATCGAATGCGTTTTGAAAAATTTCAGAACGCGAATGCCCTGCCCGTTTGAAATCGCAACAGAAGATTTGCGAATGAACGGCATCATAGTAACGATTGACAGCAATTCAAAAAAAGCTGAGAAAATCAGCAGGATTGAATTCAAAGAACCAAAGAGTGATTCAATTAGTTACGACGCCGACGACGGCAAACCAGACTATCAGGCCGATTTCGATTAAGCGGTTCTACTTTTAAAATTGGCGTATCAATTCATAACTCTACACACCGTCTAATTAAGTGTAACGCTATTCTGTAAAGAGGCTAATGCTCATTGAAAAATAGTCAGATTCTTATCATATCATACTTATTTTTTGTATATAACGATTAGAATCAATGCGTGTAAACCAAATTCCGAAAGGAATGAAATGGAAACAGCGACTATTAATAATGAGCCGAAAACAACTGAAGGTATTTTATCTGAGGAAGAACTTTTTAAGATAAACGCTTACTGGCGTGCTTGCAATTATCTTGCCGCTGGGATGATTTATCTGCGTGACAACCCCCTGCTTAGAGAGCCTTTAAAGCCTGAACATATTAAGAAGCGGCTTTTAGGACATTGGGGCACAAGCCCGGGTTTAAGTTTTGTTTATGTCCATCTGAACCGTTTGATAAAGAAATACGATCTTGACGCTATTTTTATAACCGGCCCGGGACATGGAGCGCCGGGTGTGCTTGCGCCGGTTTATCTTGAAGGAACATATTCGGAGATTTATCCGAACAAAGGCGAAGATGATGAAGGGATGCGCGAATTTTTCAATGAGTTTTCTTTTCCTGGCGGTATAGGCAGTCATTGCACACCTGAGACGCCGGGGTCGATTCACGAAGGAGGCGAATTGGGGTACAGCGTTTCACATGCCTTCGGGGCGGCGTTTGATAATCCTGACCTGCTTGTAATCGTTGTTGTCGGAGATGGCGAATCGGAGACAGGGCCTTTGGCGACCTCGTGGCATTCAAACAAGTTTATCAATCCGGTACGAGACGGTGCGGTGCTGCCGGTATTGCATTTGAACGGTTATAAAATAAATAATCCAACAATACTTGCGCGTATTTCTCGCCAAGAGCTCGAAGAACTTTTCAGGGGCTGCGGCTGGACGCCTCACTTTGTAGAAGGAAGCGATCCGCAAGCTATGCATCAGAAAATGGCAGAGACAATGGAAGATTGCGTTCTGGAAATCCGCCGTATTCAGAATAAAGCCCGTACAGGCGACAAAGAGGCAGAAAGACCCTTTTGGCCGATGATTGTGCTGCGAAGCCCAAAAGGCTGGACAGGCCCCAGAGAAGTTGACGGCCATAAAGTAGAAGGATTTTGGCGTTCGCACCAGGTACCGCTTTCGGGGCTTCATAGTAATCCTGCGCATTTGCAGCAGCTTGAAGACTGGCTGCGAAGTTATAAGCCTGAGGAGTTATTCGATTCGCACGGAAGGCTAATAGAGGAATTGAAAGAGCTTGCGCCGAAAGGCCCCCGCCGAATGAGCGCTAATCCTCATGCTAACGGCGGCTTTTTGCGAAAGCCGCTTCGTATGCCTGATTTTCGAAATTACGCAATTAATATTGATAAGCCGGCACAAATTTCGGCTGATAATACGCGTCCGCTCGGGCGATTTCTGCGCGATATTATGCGGCAAAACATGACGAACTTTCGCGTTTTCGGGCCTGATGAAAATACATCTAACCGTCTCGACTCGATTTACGAGGCAAGCAAAAAAATGTGGATGGCTGATTTTTTGCCTGAAGACCTTGACGGCAGCCAGTTAGGCCGAGACGGACGAGTGCTTGAGATGCTTTCGGAACATACTTTGGAAGGCTGGCTTGAAGGTTATCTGCTGACGGGACGTCATGGATTTTTCTCTACTTATGAAGCGTTCGCGCACATAATCGATTCGATGTTCAACCAGCACGCCAAATGGCTTGACATAGCACATCATTTATCATGGCGAGCGCCCATTTCTTCTCTCAATCTTCTCATTACATCGACGGTATGGCGTCAGGATCACAACGGCTTTACTCATCAGGATCCCGGTTTTCTCGATATAGTCTGCAATAAGAGCCCGGATGTTTGCCGAATTTATCTTCCTCCTGACGTGAACTGCCTGCTCAGTGTTGCCGATCACTGCCTCAGGAGCACAAATTATATTAATGTGATTGTCTGCGATAAGCAGAAACACCTGCAATATCTTTCGATGGATGAAGCAATTCAGCACTGCACGAAGGGAATCAGTTTATGGGAAAAGGCAAGCAATGATTATGGAACAGAGCCGGATATTGTAATGGCGTCAGCGGGCGATATTCCGACGAAAGAGGCGATGGCTGCGGTAGTATTGCTGAGGGAAAATTTCCCGAATCTGAAGATTCGTTTTATCAACGTAGTTGACCTTTTCAAGCTAACACCATCGACTGAACATCCGCATGGTTTGTCTGACAAAGATTTTGACAGCTTGTTTACAACCGATAAGCCGGTGATATTTAATTTTCATGGCTATCCATGGCTTATTCATCGTATGACTTATCGGCGCAGGAATCACAATAATATTCATGTTCGCGGTTATAAGGAAAAGGGCAATATAAATACGCCTCTTGATTTGGCGATTCAAAATCAGATTGACCGCTTCAGCCTTGCCATCGATGTAATTGACCGTATTCCATCGCTTCATGTGGCCGGGGCTCATGTCAAAGAAAAAATGCGCAATATGCAGATCGAATGCCAGAACTACGCTTATGAATATGGAATCGACAAGCCTGAAATCGATAACTGGAAATGGCCGTATTGAGATTACGAGCTGTTTTTAATTTTTCTTATTATAGGAACGAAAACAGCCAAGACAGATTATATTCTATCTTGGCTGTTAATCAAATAGCCCCAAGGGGATTTGAACCCCTTTTAGAAAACAATCAAAGTATTGACAATAAAGAACTTACAGAAAACACAAATAGCCGTTTGTGTGCCAGTTTGTGTGAAACCCTGCAAAAACACCCTGAACTTGAAGCAATAATAAAAGCATGGCCGGAACTGCCGGAACATACCAAGCAAGCAATCAAAGCATTAATTGAAACCTCAAAACAAAAGGACTAAAAAAACTATGGCACGAACCCCCAAAACAGTTATCAAAGCAATGATGGAACAATTCAATGAAGAAAAGCGGTTTGAATTTCAATCTTATGGCAATGGCGGATTATACAGCCAAGAGCAAAAAGAATATGCCTTTAATCTAATGGCCGAATATGGCTTAAGAGCAACGGCAAGGATTTTAAAAATACCGCGCCGAACATTACAACGCTGGCGCAAGCAAAACCATATCGAAATTAAACGCTGTCCGGACTGGGTTTATGACTGGGCTGAAAGACGCAGGAAACGAAAAGAGTTTTGGGCAAGAAAAGGCTTTTGTTAATAACAAAAAAATACATAACAGAACAATGAATAACAAAGTTTGTCGCCACTTAAAAAGATGAAAATAGGGATGGGGGAGGGTTTACCCCCCACCGGCCTTTTGTTCAGTAAATCGCACCAATGAATATTTCAATTTTAGGATTCTAAAATGATACCCCCACACCGTCAAAGCCACCCCCTTTAATCAAAGGCAGTACCTACTGAAGCACAGATTTTTTTTAATTTTTAGGCTGCAAAATGCTAACAAAAGCTAACATTTTAAACCTATTAAAACTTGATAAAACTTGACATTTGAAACCTTACCCCAATATGCACTTCTAAGATGTTGGATAATATTGGGATTTAGGCAAATATATATTTTTTCATAAAACCAACGTAAATAGATTGCAATAAAGAATTTAAGATAAAAATAGCATTGCTCAAAATATCCGATAATGTCTGTATTTAAAATCTGTCAAAACTTAACAAAACTTAACATTGAAAGTGTAACAAAGAGTAACAAAAATGCTAAAAAATGCTAAGGAAAGATAAGGTTTAAAACTTAATAAAACCTAAGTTTGAAATCATAAAAAACAATTTAGCCTTTAAAGCATAACATTAAAAACCCAAAAATTACCAAACCAATAATAGTTAAACTTAGTGATAGGCATTCCTCACCATTGTTTAATACAATCATAAACAAGGCCACTAAGGCTATTATACCTGTAATTTTTTGTTTTTTATTTAACCTTATATCCATTGCTACTTTCTAATTAGCCTCTCCTCTATAGCTCCGGTACAATTATTTATTTAAATTCTGCCGGATAAACATTTCTTTTTGAATTTCATCATACATTTTCTGATAAAGGTCTTTATCTACAATTGTAGTTGCGTCTTCAACAAAAATGGTTGTCATACTTAGGGCATTAGTTGAACGTTTTTTCTCTTTTCGTACAAGGCATAGCCTTTCTTTTACAGTGTTATCACCGAATTGCTCTAAGGTTGCTGTTGCTTCATTATTAATTAATAATCCGTTCCAAAAATATTTTTTATGCTTTCTAAACGCTGTTTCACCCTGAATAACACCAGACTCCTTATCTGTGCTTTTTATAACATAGCCATAATCCTGTAAGACCTGCAAATTGGCTTTATACGCGTCATCAAAAGACCCTTTTAATTCTTTCGACTGCATTTCTCTTATTTGTAAATCCGTTAATTGCGCATCGTTGCACCCCATTATAAAAATGCAAAGGATTACACTGAAACTTAAAAATGCTTTTTTCATATCGTCAATCCTTTTAAAATTGAGAAACCCTATAACTGTTATCTTTAACAATCTCATTTTCATCAAACTCAATCATAAGTGTAAAAGTTTTAGTTGAAGTTTTTTGTTTGCTACCGCCTTTCCCTGCTACTACGATATTCCAATAACCATCTTCGCTTGATTGTTCCATTGAAATTCGGTCGTATGTCCAGACTTCATTTCCGCTTTTATTTTTTGAGATGATATTAGGCGAACCGAAAACGGACAAAATCTCTGCTTGCGTTGTAACACCATTTACGATTTTTGTTTTTGCCATTCCTGCGGTGAGATTGCTACCCTCTATATCATTTTTCTCTTGGCAACCAGAATTGAGACCGATTAAAGATACCAATAGCAGAATTAAACTTGTTTCTTTCATTTTCAAACTCCTACAAAAAGACTTAACTTGACCTGTATTTATATAGTAATTCCCGCTAACAATCAAGAGAAAAAAGTTGCAAATATACAGTTTTTTGTAGTAAAATGCTAAAAAACAAGGATGAATATATGAATATAAAACAAAAAATTGTTCTTTGGATTGGAATAAGTCTTTTACTTCTCCTAATTGTTTATCCACCGTATTTCGACCGCGTTTATTATGAATTCGGTTCTCACAATATAAGTCTTGGACATCGATATATAATCAGACCGGCAATAAGTGAGGGAAAAACTGACATTTCTTTTGATAAAACACGTTTCATAATAGAAACAATTTTGCTGTTTGTTATTACTGGCGGTGGTCTTTATGTTTTCAAAGACACAAAGCCAAAATGATATTTTAAAATTGATAATCGGGAAAGCGGAGTAATTAACCGCTAAGCGGTTTGAGCAGTGGTAAGGTTTAATTCACCTGTCTAACCTGCCATTGCTTGAACCGACCCGACAAAAGGACAGGTAAGAAATGGATTCAAACGAAAAAGAAATTACAAATCATTGGGGTAAAGGTTCTTTATTTAGATTTGCAAATCTTGCTTTAAAAGACTTGCGACGTTTTGATTCTATTGAGTCAAGGCTTTTTCGGCTTGTCTTAGATGAACAAAAAAGAGAAGAAGCAATTCCTCAAAAATGGATAATGGTTGATAAAAAGGATGAAGAAAAATATCCAGGACAATTATTAATTACAAGAAAAGAATTAGAGACTGGCTTGCCTAAGGAATTAGAAAGTTTTTTCTTAGAGTCAATACAAAAATTAAATGAATTGGGCGAGACGTATAAACCTGTAATTGACGAAGAAAAATCATTATGTAAAAATTTAAAGAATTTCAAACATTTTGAGTTGCAAATGAACTTTGACCAAGAAAAAAATAATATAATTATAATAAAAAATTCTCCTGTTGAAAAATTTATTAAAGATAATTATGAATTAATTATAAATATAAGAAAACATTTTATAAAAAACACTATAAAAGAAAATGTTTATCTTGAAGACAAAAAGCAAATGGTAACAAAAATCAACGCTATTCAAAATTTCATATCTGTCAATACATTGTCAATCTCAAATTTGCAGGAAATGTCAAACTTATTCAAAGATGCAGCATTGAAATACCCTCGACTAATTCATGTAGTTTTAGAATGGCCTCTTTTAAGTCAAATGCCAAAACTACCAAGAGAGTTATTAAATTATTGCGAACCAGCAGAATATGAATATATGCTTAGAAGACATAAAATCCAAGTTGTCCAAGATTCTGCATTCTCTACGCCAGAGACGCAATCAACTTGCTGGATTATTTACCCTAAAGGAGAGTCATGGAACAAAAAAAGCGGAATTAAACTCTATAATGAGCTTGGGTTCGATATACATGCACTTTTAAATTGTAATTGGGAAATGCTGTTGCATATTTTTGGTCTTACTATGTCATATGGTAACAATCATCATATTCTTTATGATGGATGGGATGGGTTATTTGATGAAGATTGTCATTATAGCCATGATGGATTTAAAAATAATTTGTATAACTGCTATTATATTACTGATGTTTTTTATGAATCAATGAGATTGTGCAAAGAATTGATAAGTATTGCAGAAAAAGAGACAAATAAAAAAGACAAAGATTTGCAAAAATATCTCGACATCCTTCATATTTCAGCAGATAGGGCATGCGTTGAAGAAGTAAAAATTATATATGAAGTTATTGAATTTTGCTGGCTATGGATAAGTAAGGATATTCAAAATAAAGATGACTTCACTAAATCATGGGCTGAAATTTTTTCAACTACAAATGATAGAATAAAAAAAATTGTTACTTGGCTAAAATGGAATAAAAGTGAAGTCTCAGAGGAGTTAGAAAAACAATATGCCGATTTTATTAAATTCTTTGAACAGGAAATATCTGATAAGCCAATATGTAAAGACATATCCACCTCGATTCTTGCTGCAAAAGGGCATGCAACAGAGTTGGCTGAAAATTTAAGGCATATTGCAGAGTTAGCTAAAGCTACTAACCTTGAACCAAAATTGCATAATGGAAACCAAAATCCTTTACAAGACAAACAATTAGCTATTAAAAACAAAACCTGCTGGCATTCTGAAGATTTTTTATCTGTCATATGGTATGGCAAAGAATACGATTTCAATAAAACACAAGCTCAATGCGTAAGTTTGTTATGGAATAATGGCCGATTATCGGAGAAAACTATTGGAGAAAAAATAGGTTCTGTAAGCGATAATTATCGCCTTGTTCATACATTTAGAAAACATCCTGCTTGGGATAAAATGATTGTATCGGATGGCAAAGGGATTTATAAGCTATCTGAAAAAAGATAAAATCACAGAAAAATCACAGATAGAAACACAGTTAGCGCATATACCGCAAGATAAAGTAAGCGGCATATGAAAGCTAAACTTTATAATTTATTAAGTTTGTCCACTGAAATTAAAATTCCTGCCAGTTGGCTAAAGGCACAAGCAAGAAAAGGGAAGATTCCCTGTTTATTCATAGGTAAAAAAATGTTTTTTAATTTTACGGCAGTCGAAAAAGCACTTGCCGACCTTGCAAGTAGTAAAGGAACAAACAATGAATAATGAAATTCAAACTATCAAACCTGAACTTTTAACTATCCCCGATGTTTGCAGAACTTTGAATATTTGCAGGGCGGAACTTGGCAAACTAAGGATCAGCGGCAAATTTGCCCCCCTGCCTGTCCCGCTTTGCAGGAAAGTTTTATTTTACCGAGAGGAACTTCAAAGCTGGATTAAGTCAGGATGTCCACACCGTAAACAATGGTTAATTATGAAAGGGAATTCAAAATGAAAACAGAAAAGAAAAAAGCCGTTTCCCTGCTGGTAACAGGAACAACGGCAACACAAAACAAACTTCATAGTAAAGCATATCTAAAATCTGGCTTGCTGTCAAGACGACAAGCAAAAATTAAACAGCGGTTATCACAAATTCCAAAGTTACATCAGGCAATATATAAAAAAGCTGTATCCGGTAAGAGCAGAAAAGACGCCATAAAAGCTTTTTGTTTGATGTGTTTTTGCTGGCAAAAAGAAGAAGTAAGGCAATGCACAGATTTAGCCTGCCCTTTGTACCCTTATAGAGCTTATACAGAAGCGGAAAACCATAGCGATAATCGCATTAGTTTTGGCGCAGAATCAAAAAATAATGAGAGGGGGTACATCGGATAGGGTTATGATTAAAAAAACAAAAACAATGCCATTTGCAAAGGCTTATGATTTTCTGCGACAAGATAAGAAATTGAAACCCGCTGAAAAACTTGTAATGTTTGAGGTTTGCCGATATTGGCCTAATCCCTATTGGGGTACTAATTTGACTATTGCACAAAATATAGGCTGTTCCGAACGATATGCAGAAAAGCTAATTGGACACTTAGTAAAGGAAAAGCGTATTCATAGAGGCTTTGCGCATACAGACAAAGACGGAAAACCCCATACCGTCAGAGTAATTGTGCCTTTATGTTTTCCTGAAAAATGCAGTAAGATTATTAAATGGAGTACCCCCGAACAACCATTCGGGCAGCATACCGAACAGCAAGACGGGAAACCCCCGAACAATGGTACAATTTCACCCGAACAACAGTCCGACCTATTAGATAATAAAAAAGAAATGAATAATAAAGCAATGCCTGCGCCTTTGCCTGCCATAGGGCAGGCTTCTGCATTGCCGATAGATAATGAAAAGCTATCGGAAGTCAAACGGTTTTCAAAAGTTTTTGGCAATGGCGGACGACAGCCATTATCAGGGCAGGAACTTGAAAACAGGCAGAAAAAACTTAATCAACAGATTAAAGCCTTGCGCGCCAATGAAGATTTAAAAAAATAAATATTTTATTATTGACGACCGTCAATAGAAATGTATAATAAGGTTATGATAATCGAATTGATAAGAAAAAAGATAAAAGAATCCGGCCTAAGCCTTAATCAGCTTACAAGGGAAACGGGCATTGACACGGCAGCACTTAGCAGGATTATGAATGGCGGAAGCTGCAAAGTTGAAACCGCTGATATTCTTTTTAAATTTTTTGGTATTGAGGTTATATCAAAAAACCAAAAGAGGGCTAAAAAATGAACATTTATAAACAGAGCTATAAAGACAAAGACGGGCTAAAAGCGAAAACATCGAAATTCTATATTGAGTTTTTCGACCATAGCAAGATAAGGCGCAAAATCCCTGCTTTTGCTGATAGGCGGAATTCAGAATCATTTGGCAGGAATATCGAAAGTCTTGTAAATTGCAGAATGTCAGGGCTTGAACACGATGTAAAATTAAATCAATGGCTTGAAACTTTGCCGACCGAAATTTTAAATAAGTTTTCCTCTTGGGGCTTGATTGATGGACAACGGGCAGAAATAACAAAACCGCTTTCAGAGCATATCAAAGAATATGCCAAGATACTTAAAGCCAAAGATTTTTCAGCGGATTATTGCAAGCGGATGGAAAACAGACTTACAAAGATAATCACAGAATGCAGATTTAATTTTTTCAGAGATATTACCCTATCCGCTGTTGAATTATACATTGACAAGCTGCGAAAAGAGAAAAAGAACAATACCACTATCGGCCATTACATTGACGCATTAAAAACGTTTTTGAATTGGGCTAAACAAGACCAGCGGATCAGGTTGAACCCTATTGCTGATATGCAAAAACCTGAAAGAGATTTGAACGCAAAGCGAAAAGGCATTTTGACCCCTGAACAATTCATTACCCTGATTAAAGATACTTTTACAAGGAACACCATTATTGAGGAAACCAGCGGGCAGGATAGAGCGGTTTTGTATGTATTGGCAGGAACAACAGGTTTAAGACGAAATGAACTGCTTAACTTGACTTGGAATGATATAAACCTTAATGGGAATAATCCTTTTGTCAAAGTCAGGGCTATTATAGCTAAAAATGGAAAAGAAGCATTTCAGCCTATTCCCCTTATTGCCATAGATTTATTAACCGCTTTAAAAGCCAATACAAAGCCGAAAGATACTGATAGGGTATTTTCGGCCTTTGATATGTCAATTAACACCGCTGAACTTATCCAAGCTGATTTAAAGGCGGCAAAAATAGACCTGAAAGACAAAGACGGAAACGAAATAGTATTTCACAGTTTGCGAAATAGCTATATCTCTTGGCTTGCCAATAGTCAGACCCCTGCTAAAGTTGTCCAGAAACTCGCAAGGCATTCAGACCCGAAATTAACTTTCAATGTTTATGCAAGGGTACTGCCCGAAGCGGAACAAAAAGCTATTAGTTTTCTGCCTGATTTTGGAAAGATTTTAAGTGAAAATCGTTTGTGTGTCAGTTTGTGGGGAAACGGTCAGAATCAGTCTTTACCAGTAGCTAACAGTAGCAACAAAAACAGCGAAAACACGATAAAAACCGCGTTTCCGCTGCATTCCGAAATAGCCCCAAGGGGATTTGAACCCCTGTCGCCGGGTTGAAAACCCGGTGTCCTAGACCTGGCTAGACGATAGGGCCGATTTAAAAAACGAGATGTCAAAATTATAAATTAAAATGAGCGAGATGAGTAGATAAGAACCCCACTACCCATCCGCTGCATTTTATCAATTAACAAATTATTCCATCTCAATAGCACCAATTGGGCATTCGTCAGTACAAACGCCGCAGTCAACGCATGTATCAGCATCCACGACTGCTTTGCCTTCCACGATTTTAATTGCTTCGGCCGGGCATGCATCAACACATGATTCACAGCCGGTGCACTTTTCTTCATTAACCTTTGCCGGCATATAATCCCTTTCTAAATATAAAATAAATACATAGCTTAGTTTAAGGCGGAAATAATACTAAAGTGTAATACGTTTTACAACTAAAATTTTCGCCAAATTTCAAATAAAAAATAAAATTCCAGATAAAAGTAAATTCAACCCCATTGACCTATAAGTACTTAAAGCAATAAAGGTTATGATTCAGGCCCTTCTTTTTGTCCCTGGACGAGCTTAAATAAATTTTCCGAAAGCTCTTTTATGCCTTTGCCGGTTGCAGCGGAAATCGAATGAACTTTTTTACGCAATCTTTTGCGTATGTCCTTCTGGATTTCGCCATCAGGGTCGAGGTCTGCTTTATTAAGTACGATAACCTCTTTTTTCTTACCCAAGGCGGCACTGTAACTTAGCAGCTCTTTTCGAATCTTTTTGTAATTATCAACGGGGTCGGTTTCGTCCATCGGCATAATATCCAGTATATGCACGATGAGGCGAGTTCGTTCGATATGTCTTAAAAAATCTATTCCCAACCCGGCTCCTTCGTGCGCGCCTTCTATCAGGCCGGGCAAATCAGCCATAACAAAACGCCTGTAACCGCTTAATTCCACGATACCTAAGACGGGTTCGAGAGTTGTAAAAGGATAGTCCGCAATCCTGGGTCTTGCCGATGAACACCTGGAAAGCAAGGTGCTTTTGCCGGCGTTTGGCAGGCCTACAAGCCCGACGTCCGCAATGAGTTTTAGGACAAGTTTAAGATTTCGCTCCCTGCCCTTTTGGCCTTTTTGGGCGAAACGAGGTGCTTGGAGGGTTGAAGTGGCGTAATGCTGGTTTCCTTTGCCGCCCCTGCCGCCATGGCAGATTTTGACTTTCATATTGGGCTTGCTCATATCCTGAAGCAGCAAGCCGTCGAGATCCATATCGTAAATCTGCGTGCCTACCGGTACTTTTAGAATCAAATCCTCGCCGTCAATGCCGCTGCAATTTGAACCCATGCCGACCTGGCCGTTCTGGGCTTTCCATATCGGCCTGCCGGAGAAATCTAGCAAAGTATCGGTGTCTTCGGCGGTTATGAAATATACATCGCCGCCTCTTCCGCCATCGCCGCCGTTGGGGTCGCCCTTTGGGATGAATTTTTCGCGGCGGAAAGCGATGCAGCCATCTCCGCCGTCGCCGGCCTTTACGTAAATTTTTGCTTCATCAATAAACATAGGGTATAGGGTTCAGGGTTTTGGGTACAGGGTACAAATTAAAAAAACATAAAAAAAGGATGGCACAGAGGCCATCCTTTATAAGCATTTGATTTATAAGCAGTTATGCTTCAATGTGAACTTTTCTGCCTTTGAAAGTTACAACGCCGGTCTTTAAGGCAAACAAAGTAAAATCACGACCCATGCCGACGTTAATTCCCGGCTGGAATAAAGTGCCCTTCTGACGAACAATAATCGCACCAGTTTTAGCGACTTCGCCGCCAAAAAGTTTAACGCCTCTGAATTTCGGGTTACTATCGCGACCGTTGGATGTCGAACCTTGTCCTTTTTTATGTGCCATGTAAGTACCTTTAAATAAACAAGTTATAATTTCAGTAAAATTTAGAATACAGTTTTATATCAGAATCGGCCAAAGTTGTCAAAAGAAAAAATACAAAGTTTCACTTAAAAATACGCTTCTATCTTCTTAATGTTCAGCAAACCCGTTTACAGCCAATATCAGTAGATTGGGATCCAGAAAAATCTATAAATGTAAATGAGTGAATGAGTAGATGAGTGAATGGGCAAAAGCCTCAGAACTAAGATGACGAGGCTAATACGCATAAAAATAGATTTGGGTTCTATAACGATTGAGATTGCTTTGTCGTTTCGATAATTATCGAAACTCCGCGCAATGACATTGCGCGACTATAATTCAGGAAAGAGCAGAGTGATGTTGTGTTCGCGGGCGAAGGTATTCCAATCATCGCCGGGATAGACGTTGGTTATAATATAATCCAAATCGTCCAAATCGGCGATCTTATACAATGCGCCCCTATCGAACTTGTTGCGTGTGCCGACGAAAACGGCTTTGGCCGCCCTTCTTAAAATGTGCTTAGCGAAACTGACGGCAGCGACGTCTGCGCCGCTGATGCCGTAGCCGATGCTTATATCATCGCCACTGGTGAAAGCGGTGAAACCGCCGAGGTGGGCGATAGTCGTTTCCGCGGCGGGGCCAATCATGTCCATGCTTTCGGTGCGGTACTGGCCGCCGGTTACAATCAGCTTGTGCTGAGGCTGTTCGTGGA
>JAKJEQ010000001.1:0-288 GCA_022705345.1 Planctomycetota bacterium
AAAACTCAAACACATCAATCTGCACAGCTTCTGCGGCAAGATAGCTTATCAGGCACAAGAGCTGCTGGACGAGGCTTACAGGCTGAAGAACCTGATAATCGAAGCGAATTTAAAGCTTGTAGTTCGAATCGCAGGCAGGCACAGCGGCGCCAATTTAGGCGATTTGGTCAGTGAAGGCAATATCGCATTGATGAGGGCCGTCGAGAAATTCGACTACACAAAGGGGTTCAGATTCAGCACTTACGCATCGTGGGTTATCAGCCGGGCGTTTGCCAGATACCTGCCCGG
>JAKJEQ010000001.1:318-49709 GCA_022705345.1 Planctomycetota bacterium
AAACGCCGGAATCGACGATGTCGAAAACGCACACAGGAGTCTTATGAAGGTTATGCAAGAGAATTTGACGCAGCGCGAACAGCATGTAATTCGTTATCACTTTGGGCTTTCCGGCACAATGGTCAAAAAGGAATTCAAGACGCTAAAGCAGATTGGTGAGGATTTGGGCCTGACCAAGGAACGTGTCCGCCAGATCGAACTCGAAGCCCTGAGTAAACTGCGTCAAACTCTAAGCCCTGAAGAATTCGAACTTCTGACAAGATAAAATCATCTTAAATCTTATGTTCCACAACTACTTACACAAATTACATTAATTACTCAAATTGACCGATTCAGCGGTTAAGATTGCCACCCCTGCCTTCGCAGGGGTAAACTCCTGCGCCTCGCAATAACATCAAACGCCATTTTTGTCATTGCGTGGATTTCCGTTTCGGGACGACGAAGCAATCTCAAACCATAAATTATAAAGTGTGTTATCATTTATTAAATAATAAGTTATATAGATATCATTATCAAATCGGTCAGTTTGAGTTAATTATTTATTCAAATATGTTTCTTTTCAAAATTAAAAATACCGTTAGAATTACAGATATGAATTTTCTTTATGGCAAGGGAGTTTAAAAATGTCGAAGATAGGTTTTATCGGGGCGGGGAATATGGCGGAAGCGATAATCAAGGGCGTTATCGATGCGCATATTTATCACGCGGAAGATATTATCATTTCCGATGTACGCAAAGACAGGCTCAATGAACTTGCCGACAAGTACGGCATTTCGTTTATGAGTAATATGCAACTCGCTGAAGCGGTCGATATTCTTGTATTGAGCGTTAAGCCGCAGAATATGACGTCGGTTCTGAATGAAATAAAAAACTCACTCTGCGAAACATTGATGGTTTCCATTGCCGCCGGCATTACTACCGGTTCGATATGCAATACGCTGGGATATTCATCTGTGATTCGGGTTATGCCGAATACGCCTGCGCTGATCGGTCAGGGCACGGCTGTATTGTATGCAACGAAAGAAGCCAGAGAAAGACTTAGCGAAGTTGAGCGGATTTTTTCGGCGGTCGGACTTGTAGCGGCGGTTGAAGATGAAAAACTGCTTGACGCTGTTACGGCGGTGAGCGGGTCGGGGCCGGCGTATTTTTTTCTGCTGATGGAAGAGATGATAAAGACGGCAGAGAAAATGGGACTTGGCAAAGAGCTGGCGGAAAAGATAGTTCTGCAAACCGCGAAAGGTGCTGCGATGCTGGCAATCGAACGCGCTAAGACAGGAGAAAAACCAGAAGTTCTCCGGCAAAAAGTTACATCGCCAAACGGAACAACTGAAGCGGCATTGAAAGTTTTCGCGAAAAATGATTTTTCAAAAATAGTCAGTGAAGCACTTGCGGCGGCGGAGAAACGCAGCAAGGAATTATCAGGGAATTAGACACCGATTAACGCTGCTTCTTTAGACACAGATTAACGCGGATTTACACTGTAAATATTCTATTTCTTGATTGCTATTGCTTTGAAGAAGGTGTAGCAGAAGACGCCATCGGATTCGGTTGTTCGATATAATGCTTTGACGCCGGAGTCGAAAGTTTTTTCGTCAATCAGGTTGGCGGAGATTACAGATTCGCGGACGCCTTCGATCATCGCTGTGAAAGTATTTTTCGTGAAGCCTTCGACAAGATGGGGCTTGCTCGAATCAACGTAAACCAGCCGAGGAGAAACGCAAACTGAATCGAAACCGGCGGAAGTCAAAAGAGGATAAAGCTGTCTGCCGATGTTGGCGTTGCCGCCGGAACGGGCCTGCATTGTACTAAGAGATTTTATTGCTTTATGCGCAGAGTCGCTGTCGGGATGGAAGAAGGTCGAGCCGTGGTCGCCTTCGATGACGGTTATAGTACCATTTGGTTTCAGAAGTTTGTTTAAAGAAGTCAAAGCATCGATGGGGCGCGGGAGATGTTCGAGAACGAAGCATACGAAAATATGGTCGAATGATTGAGGCTGGAAATCCAAATTGAAAATATCGGCCTGGCGGAAAGTTACATTTCTATAACCTGCGTCAGCGATCTTTTGCTTTGCCTGTGCGATCGAACTTTCGGAAATATCAATCGATGTAAAAAGAGCATCGGGGCTGTTTGCGGCAAGAGTAACGGTTTGAGCGCCTACGCCGCAGCCTGCTTCGAGGACTCGGCTGCCAACTGGGTAGTGAGTATCATGGTGGAGCAGCTCGGCCAATGTGGAGGCCTGATCCTGCAAACGGATATTCTCTTTTGGGTTATAGCCGTGTACGTAGTCCATTTGAGAATGTCTGCCGGGCTGAGCCGGCGAAAACAGCTACTCAATGATGATAGCTTCTACGGGACATTCGTCTGCGGCCTGCTGAGCGGCGTCTTCGAACTGTGGCGGAATTTCCTCGACGACAACTTCGGCCATATCGTCGCCCATCTGGAAAACTTCTGGACATGTTTCTACGCACAACCCGCATGCTGTGCAGCTTTCGTCAATTCTTGCTTTCATAATTTCCTCTACAACTAAACCTGAATTATGTTTTTAAACCCTTCCATTAATTGAGGGCTTAATATTTATAAAAGCCGGGATTGCCAGACACAACCAGGTGATCGCTTATGGCTGCTCGGTTCCCCGCCTGACCAGGTTCGCGGACCCGGATAGCCTGAGTCCCGGCCGATTAATTTTATCGAATTTTAGAAAAATAACAACACAAAAGATGAACTTTACATTTCAATTTGACTAAATTGCCATTTAGATTTATGATGAAATAACAATTTTGTTCGGAGAAATAATGGCTTATACAGTACTTGCAAGAAGGTATCGTTCGCAAACGTTCGGAGATGTTGTCGGACAGGTTGCGATATCGCAGACGCTGCAAAACGCCATTAAAACGGACAAAGTAGCGCACGCATATCTTTTTACAGGGACTCGCGGAGTAGGGAAAACAACTACCGCGCGAATCCTGGCCAAATCTTTGAATTGCCTGAATTCGGAAAAGCCGACGGTTGAGCCTTGTTTGAAATGCGACAGTTGCCTCGCGGTAAACAGCGGCGAGGACATCGATGTTATTGAAATCGACGGCGCATCTAATCGCGGGATTGAAAATATTCGCGAACTTCGGAACAACGCGATATACCGGCCTGCCAGGGCGAGATTCAAAATCTATATCATCGACGAAGTTCATATGCTCACGACTGAGGCGTTCAATGCTCTTTTGAAAATACTCGAAGAGCCGCCTGCTCACATAAAATTTATTTTCGCGACAACCGAGCCGAACAAAGTTCCGGCTACGATTCAATCGCGATGTCAGAGATTCGATTTTACGAATATCAGCGCTGCCGATATCATCACACAGTTAAAAAGGGTTCTCAATGAAGAGAAAATAAAATTCGAGGACGACTGCATAATTGCGCTGGCTAGACTTGCGAACGGGTCGATGCGCGACGGGCTGAGTTTGCTTGATCAGCTTATCAGCGGAGCCGGCGAACCGTTGACCGTCAAAAAACTCGAAGAGCAGCTTGGACTGCCGAGCAATGAAAAGACATATCTGCTGCTCGAGAAAATCGGGCAATCGGACGCGGGCGGGACTTTGCAGGCGGTCGATGATTTGATTGTCGGGGGGCTTAGCTGCGTCGGGCTGCTTGACGCTCTGGTACAGAGTTTTCGCGATATGATGGTTTTAAAGGCGGCCAAGGATTCATCTTCGCTTGTGATTTTGACCGATGCGGAGAAAAAGGGGCTTTCGAAAGTCGCTGAATTTTTTGATATACCGGCAATTGTCTATAATATTTCGCTTTTTGAAAAGCTTCGCTGGCCTGTGAAGAACAGCGATAATCCGCGAGCTCTGCTCGAGGCGTCGCTGATGCGGGTCGCTCTGGCAGAACATTTTATGAGCATACCGGAATTACTTAGAGGACAAAAACCGAACGCCGATTCGGCCGGCGGGTTAAAAAAAAACTTTAATGTAAGCTCAAGACCTGCGTTTAATCAGCCTGCGCAAACAGAAATACCGCAACAAAGACAGGTGATTGATGGAACATGCGATTACGAAAAGATAAAACAAAACTGGAGTTCGATAGTCGAATCAATTGCCAATGCGAGGATTGCGGATTTTCTTAAAAAGTCATCGCCTTTGAGACTTAGCGGCGGAACGCTTGCACTTGGATTTAACTCAAGTGATGGATTTACGATGAAACTTTGTCAAAGCAATGGCAGAGCGGACGCGATTGCACAGGCATTATCGGCGGCGACCGGAACAGAATTGAAAGTTAGTTTCGAATTGTTAAATCTGCCTTCGCAGAATACAGCAAAGCCGAAACCAAAAGGGGCTAAGGCGAGCAAAAAAGTGATCGATGACGCTGCAAACAGTCCGTTCATCAAATCTGTATTGACCGAACTTGAGGCGAATATAATTGATGTCGAGGAACTGCAATGACAAATCCCGCTTATACTCAAAGTTTGAATAGATTAATAGATGAGCTGGGAAGACTGCCGGGGATTGGACCCAAAACGGCGGAACGGCTGGCGTTTCATATTTTAAAAGCTGAAAAAAATGAAGCGATGCAGTTGGCCGATGCAATAACGAAACTAAAGAGCAGCGTTCGTCAATGCAAATTATGTCACAATCTTTCGGAGACGGAACTTTGTTCGATTTGTACGGACACCAGACGCGATAAAAGTATCATCTGCGTTGTTGAGCAGTTCAAGGACCTTATCGCGCTGGAGAAAACGGGTCTTTGCAAGTGGGTTTATCATGTTCTCGGCGGACACATCGCGCCGCTGGAAGGAATCGAGCCGAGCGATTTGACTATAGATCATCTGGTCAGCAGGATTCGAAGCGAAAAAATCAGCGAAGTCGTTATGGCGACAAATCCGACTGTCGAAGGAGACGGAACTGCGCTTTACATCAGCTCATTAATCAAGCCAATTGGGGTGAAAGTAACAAGACTTGCGCGGGGGTTGCCGGGCGGAAGCCAGATAGAATTTGCCAGCGGAGCTATACTTACCGATGCGATTCTCGGCAGAAACCCTCTGGAATAAAACAAAAAACGAAAAAAAACGGTGCCAGGAGTCGTTTCTATTAAAATTTAAATTTTTTTACGTGTTTTCCTGCAAAAAATTGCATTCAACTTACAAATTTGTTATATTCATAAAACTGGAACAGAATTTGCTATAAGGCGTAGATTTTAGTTAGGACAACTATGAAACTGGATATGACAAATCAAATGCGATTAGAGCAGCGGATGAAGCTTGCGCCGCGGATGATTCAGTCTATGGAAATATTGCAGCTTTCTACGCTGGCACTTCTGGAAAAAATCGAGACCGAACTAAACAGCAATCCTGTACTCGAAATGGACGAGCCGGACGAAACGGGCGGGATGCCGCCGGAGGGACCTCCGCAAATTCAGGAACCGATTCCGAGCGAGACTGTCAGCAAACGCGATGATTTCAGTAAAGTTGAGGATTTCGCCGACGATACGGACGGTTATTTTTACAGAACAGAAATTTCGCGGCCCGGCGATTACGATGATGTCGATAAGAAACTCGAAGCGATGAACAACACGCCTGATACGGGACTATCGCTTAACGATTTTCTCAACGAGCAGTGGCGGCTGGTTGACGCGGACGAAAAAGTCAAAAAGGCCGGCGAGCAGATAATCGATTATATCGACGAAAAGGGATATCTGAAAGTCCGGCTTGAACAGCTTTATAATAAGGACAAAAACGATTTTACTTACGAGGACCTTGAACAGGCTTTGAAGCTGATACAGCAGCTTGAGCCGGCGGGCATTGGGGCACGCGATGTGCGAGAGTGCCTGCTTATCCAGATGGAACAATCCGGCGATAACTGTCGGTTCGAGAAGGAGCTTGTATCTAAACATCTTGATAAGCTGCTTGAAAATAAACTGCCTGATATAGCCAAGAAGATGAACTGTACCGTCGAGAGAATCAATGAGGCGATTTCGCGCCTGCGTAAATTCGATACGTCGCCCGGGCTGCAAATCAGCAAGACAAAAAATCCGCCGATAAAGGCTGACGTGATTGTCGAGTCGGATTCCGACGGCGGATTCAAAGTTTCGCTCGCCGACAGGAGCATACCTTCGCTTCGAATCAACGATTATTATTCGGGCATGGCAAAAGATAAAAAACTCGATTCGAAAACACGCCAGTTCTTAAACGATAATATCCGTTCGGCCAAATGGCTGATGGACGCGATAACCCAAAGGAAACATACCCTGCTGAAAGTTGCAAGAACGGTTGTGGACAGTCAGGAGGAATTTTTTGAAAAAGGGAAAATGTATTTAAAGCCGCTGCCGATGTCGGAAGTGGCGGACAAAATCGGCGTTCACGTCGCGACGGTATCGCGAGCCGTAGCGGGCAAATATATTCAATCGCCGCAGGGATTGATGCCGCTTCGGGATTTGTTCGGCGGTGGAATGCAAAGCAGCGACGGAGGAAGCGAAAGCTTCGAGGCTATACGCGCTAAAATGCAGCAGATTATCGATTCAGAAGATAAATCAAAACCTTTGAGCGATGACGCTATAAAGAGAAAACTTGAAGAGGCCGGAGTAAAAGATATCGCCAGAAGAACAGTGGCGAAATACCGCAAAATAATGAAAATACCGACGGCACGGTTCAGGAAAAAATTTTAATCTACCCAACCGTAAGTTTCATAAAGACGAAGATGCCGACGGCCGCTAAAACCATAAATACAAGGATCGAGCCGAACAGCAAAAACGTCTCACGAACAAAAGACGCCAATTCGATCTTCTCCATCTTAGTCGCCTTGTAAACAATCGCGACAACTGCAATCAGAGGCAAAGCAAGCAAAAACGATTTCGGCGTAGTGCCGATATGAACAGGAGACATAAAACTTGCTAAAATACACATCATATTATTCATCATATATTAAATTTTATAATACTATTGTTTTATCACTGATTACACGGATTACACTGGTTTTTAAAATCATTTGTATTGATAAGCCTTTTCCATTCCAAAGACTTTTGACCAAAATTAAACAAAAGACCAATTTCATAGCTACTTGCTTTAAGATAATTAATTACCTGAAGTTTTTCTATTTCGCCAATTTGCTTAATAGCTTTTATTTCCACAATAATTCTATTATCTACAAGAAAATCACATATAAATTGCTTAATTTTTCTTTCCTTATAAAAAACCGGCAATTCATACTGACGTTTAAAACCAATTCCATTTATTTCAAATTCAACCGCAAGCGCTTCTTCATAAACACTCTCTAAAAATCCCGGGCCGAGCCGGCGATGTACTTCCATCGAAGCTCCAATAATGTCACCTGTTATACCGCTTGCTACGAAATTTTTCTCAATATACGCCAATTTTCCCTTTTATAAAATCCGTGTAATCAGCGTAATCAGTGCTAAAAAAAGATTAAACAGATTTTCTTTTGCAATGGGCTAAATAAACAGCGTTGACGATGCAAAGGAGATTCATCATTCCGGCTATGCCGGTATAGATTTCGCCGATTTCGCGAGGCCTACCAAATGAATCAAGGTGATAAACCGCTCCGCTAAGGTGAGCCAGATACGCTACGGCAGGTGAGAAAAGGACCTGAGCATAAAACCACGGCGACTTCATTTCGATTGTCGCAATCGAGCCGATGTAAATGCCGACTGTAAACGCGAAAACGAGCGATATAAAAATTATCAAAGCGCGTTTCCGCTCGCCGATGAGCCAATGGCCTGCGCCGGGTATCCACCACGCGCAGATGCCCGTCAGGACGAGCATCGCCCCATGGGGCAATTTGGATTTACCGGCGGTAATGTCAGCCACTATTTTTCCTCCGGTTTATTAACATCGTTTGCATCCGACTCTGACCTCTGAGCTTCCTGCAGATTTACGCGCCCGGTAATGTTATCCGGCATCAGAAAATCAATGGTCGCACTCTGAGCGTCAATGAAATCCTGTTCGAGCGCGAGCCGCTGGCGAATCTGTTCATATTCGTTAAGACTGCCCGGCCCGGTTACGTTCATATCCTGCACAACGTAATACGCAAGACGCGGTTCGAAATCGATAATCAAAGGAAGCTGCTGCTGATTTTCCTGAACCTTTTCATAAGTATCGAAGAATGTATCAATCAAACCGCAGTATAAAACGCTCTGACTTATGATTTCATCGGCGGCCGGCATCCCCTGCACGCGAACCCTGGTCATTTCGAGATCCATTTCTGATATTCTCCTGATGTTGTTCATAGGCTGGGTTTCGAAGGTTTTAGCGTTCGGATCGTTGGCATCTTTCTTGCCGTACTGAGCGTTTATCTTTTCCAAAGCTGCTTCCCAATTTCCAGCTTTTGCAAGCTGCAGAAATTCATTAGCCGCTTTTTCGGCAACTTCTGTCGCGAGAAGCTTTTTATAGTCTTCCGCAACAATTTTTTTGAGGACGAATTTTGAATCTTCATCAGTCTTTTCATTGCCAAGGTCAGGAAGATTTTTCTCGTAGCTGAAATCAAGGCTTTCGGGGGCCTGCGATTTTGCTGCTTCGACAACTCTGACGATAGCAGTAAGTCCGCCGCCCATATCAGAAAGAGGACCGATGCTTACGAACATTCTCGGCGTTGTCGGTTCGAAGGGACCCAGTTTCGCCGCTTCATCGCCAAGAGCGGGAACTGAAAAGGCAAGTTTCACGAGCCTTGTCGGCATCCTGCTTTGGCCTGCTATCATAAGACTGCCAAGAGTCTGGTCCGCCTGGATATCCTGTTCAGTCAGCAGAGAAGTTCTGCCGCTGTAGACATTCACATCGTAAGTTTTGGATATTTCCTGAGCAACGGCTGTGTAATCGCCTGCCCGTGCTTTGAAATCCTCAATATCGGCTTTCTCAAAATCGAGGGCCTGAATCGTGCCATCCGTTTTCTCAATCGCTTCGGAGAGAATTTTTGCAGCCATTGCATTGATTTTCCTGTTCTCGAGCATTCGTTTGATCGAATCCGCTACTTCAGCAAAGCTTTTCTGCTTTTTAACCATTTCTGAATTGGGGTCATTGGGGTCTTTCGGCACTTCAGTTGTAATCGGAGGTCTTTCAAGGTTCTGGCGATAGTAATCTTCTATCTCTTCGCTGGTCGGAGCGGGAATATTCTGCTTTATATCGTCAAGCTTGATTATCATATAATCCAGCGCGACTCTTGGCGGCAGCTTATAGCCGAAGCCAACCGGATTTTCCTCTGAAATCCTGCCCGGCAGAACGTTCTTGAACTGCTCGAACTGTCCCGTAAGCTGTGCGTTTGTCGGCTCGTCGACTTTGTCTGTGAAATCCTGCGCCGGAAACTGAACGAAATTGACATCCATGCTCGTCGTTGCTCTTGCGAACATATTTTTGAGCTGGGCCTCAGTTACGTTTTCAGTTTCAGTTGCGACTCTCGAATATGTCATAATTGACATCAGGTTGGCGAAGACCTTCAATACCTGGTCTTCAGACATACCGTTAGCCGATGCGATACCGTTGACCAGCGATGCGGCATCTGCCTGGTTATTTGTTAGCTGAGGAATAATAGACTTAAGAACATCGCCGGCGGTTCTTGGTGAAACGATAACGCCGGATTCGAGCGCCTCGTTTTTGAGAAGATAATAAAAGAGTTCTGATCTTCCGCGAGACTGTCTGAAAAATTCATCAATCTTCAATGGGCTTATCAGCATCCTGTTCTGCATAGCGATATTTTTAAGTTCATCGCTGATCATCGCCGCTCTTTCAGTTTCCGGAAAGAGAAGCTGACCGAGGAGAATTGAACGGATGTCCTGCTGTGCCAGCAGAAGACGATCCGCCATCAGGGCATTGAGGATTTTCAGTTCGTTTGCAGCCTGCTGTATGTCCTGGAAAGTGATTTCTTTATCGCCGTTGTAAGTCCACATCGAGGAGTTCTGGCCCGTTGATCTGGGCCTCGCAAGCTGGTCGAGGACGCTTGGCATAATAAACGCAATCATAATTACTATAACAAATATGGCCATAAGCTTGCCCATATTCTTACGAATCCACTTAACCAAATGCATTATCGATCTCCAAAATCAGGGTTCAAGGTAAAGATACAGGGTATATGAGCCAAAATCTCATTGCCCTAAGTTCCTATTTACATTTAGAAACGCAAAAGTATAAAGGATTTACAGGTTTTTGCAATAACAAAATATTGAGCTTTTTGAACGCAACTATTTGCAATTTGGATACTTAACGTTTATGATTAAAATTAACCTTTACATGTTAAACCGGCATTGTAGGGGCAGACCTGTGTGTCTGCCCGGGCGAATACATAGGTTCGCCACTACAAATCGAATAATAAAGCAAATTTCCATGAAAGGTTACAATAAAATAATGAAATCAGGAAAAGATTTTAATAGAGCGCAAAAATTTATTCCCGGCGGAGTAAATTCACCCGTTCGGGCGTTCGGCTCGGTCGGACTTAGCCCCGTTTTCATTGAAAAAGGCAAGGATTCGAAGATTTATGATGTCAAGGGCAATGAATTTATCGATTATGTCTGTTCGTGGGGGCCGCTTATATTGGGGCATTGCCATCCGAAAGTATCGGCGGCGGTAAAAGATGCGGCAAAAAGAGGATCGTCGTTTGGTGCGCCAACGATTGCCGAGACCCAGCTTGCGGAGATGATTTGCGGAGCCTTCAAATCGATCGACAAAGTTCGCCTTGTCAGCAGCGGAACTGAGGCCGTGATGACGGCAATCAGGCTGGCAAGAGCATTTACCGGCAGAAATTATATCCTGAAAATGGCAGGCTGCTATCACGGCCACAGCGATTCGATGCTTGTAAACGCAGGGTCGGGGTCGGCGGAATTTTCAAAGCCGTTATGCCCGGGTGTGCCAGAGCAGATTTCTAACCTTACGCTTGTCGCCGAATACAATAATGTAGATTCGGCGGCTAAAATTTTTGAAAAATTTAAAAACAAAATCGCTGCTTGTATTATCGAGCCTGTAGCGGCGAATATGGGTGTTGTTTTGCCAAAGCCCGGCTATCTGCAAGCTTTGCGAAATCTTTGCGATGAGAACAAAGCGATTCTGATATTCGATGAAGTGATTACAGGATTTCGGCTTTGCTATGGCGGCGCACAGAAGATTTTTGGAGTAAGGCCGGATATTACATGCCTTGGCAAAATCGTCGGAGGCGGACTGCCTTGCGCGGCGGTTGGCGGAAGAGCCAAAATTATGAATATGTTGGCGCCGGTCGGAGCAGTTTACCAGGCCGGCACGCTTAGCGGCAATCCTTTGGCGACCGCCGCGACAATTGAGACATTGAAAATTTTGAAAAATGGAAAAATTTATTCCAAACTCGAAGAAAATTCGAAATATCTGGAAAAAGGTATGACTGAGGCGGCGAAAAATTCGAATATTCCTCTCAAAATCAACCGGATCGGTTCGCTGATGAGCTGTTTTTTTACACAATATAAAGTTCAAAACTTCCAGGATGTGAAAAAAGCAAATGTTAAATTATTTAAGGCATTTTTCGCGGGAATGCTCAAAAGAGGCGTTTATTTGGCCCCAAGTCCCTTCGAAGCAATGTTCGTTTCGGCCGCTCATTCAAAAAAGGATATTGCAAAAACTATTTTTGCTGCACAAAATACGTTCGATAAGATATAATGCCGATTGATACTTTACTCTATTATATAGGAGAAACGAAATGACCGAAGATGCAAAAAAGCAGGACCAGCTCCTTGAGACCACGGACTGCCTGGAGGCTATCGGTACGATTAAAAGCTGTAAAAACCTTTTCTTTTTTGTTTGTTTGATTTGTCTGATTGTGCTTCAGGCAAGCTTTTGGCTTTTGGTTACAAATCACATCGATCTTAATTCCGAAGAGCCGAATGAATCAAAAATCGATCAGGCAATAAAGACTATTTTTATGGGGGCGGCATCTCCGAACTCTGTGGACTCCAACGATCCGAACGCTAAGCCTGCGGATCCGAATATAAATTGGCAGAAATATTCAGCGAAACTCGCCGAAGCCAAACTCAGTTTCACTAAAATCGGCTGGGCGATTCGAATCTGCAATTACCTGCTGATTATCAGCTCCGTTATTTACGCTATGTCGCTGCTTTTCGGGATGATGGTTTCGCTTGTAGGAAAGCTTGGCGGTATAAGTCACATCACAAAGGCCTTCTTCATTTCCCTTCTTTTCATTGTCGTGCTTATGCCGTGGCAGACGCTGTTCAGAAGTGTTGGGATCGGCACAATTTTCAAACCGATTGAGCTTTTGTCAAACTGGCAGGTTTATCCCGACGCGAATATATTTTCAAAAGCTTTCTTTTACCTTCGCTTTGTCGGTCTTCCTGTTGTTTCTATTCTTCTGCTGCTCTGGGCACAGCTTAAAAGCATGAAATGGTCGAAGAACACGCTCAAGCGTTTAGGCATCGTTGCATAATCTGTTCACCACGAAGAACAAGAAGAAACGCGAAAAATATATTATATCTTCGAGGTCTTATTAGTTAAAAAGGTTTGATATGGAATTTGAACCGTTATCAGGAAAACTAATTGGGTGCGCACTTGAGGTACATAAAAGTTTAGGGCCGGGATTACTTGAATCAACGTATGAAAAATGTCTTTCACATGAACTTACAAATGCCGGGATTAAACATTTTGTTCAAAAAGAAATTCCAGTTGAATATAAAGGTATAGTGCTTGAATGTGGTTATAGAATTGACATTCTTGTCGAAAACAGCTTGATAGTAGAATTAAAAAGTGTTGATAAAATATCGCCAATTCATGAAGCACAACTTTTAACATATATGAAGCTCGCCAACATTAAAACGGGCTTAATTATAAATTTTAATGTTAAAAGATTAAAGGATGGTATTAAACGGTTTGTATTATAAAAGCATTCCAGATTTAAGAACACTAAGAAAAAAATAACTTCTTTTCTTCGAGGTCTTCGTGGTAAAAAATTTAGCTTTCATAGGAATGGGAATAATGGGCAGGCCGATGGCGTTGAACCTGCTCAAGGCTGGCTTTGCGCTGACTGTTCATTCACGCACAAAATCAAAGGCTCAGGACGTACTCGAGGCCGGCGCTTTATGGGCTGAAAGTCCCGCACTGGCCGCGAAAGATAAAGATATTGTTATTACCTGCGTTACAGACACGCCGGATGTTAAAAATGTTTTGCTCGGAAAAGAAGGTGTTATCGAATCAGCGCATCCTGGTATGATTTGCGTTGATATGTCAACGATTTCGCCTTTTGAGACGCAGGAAATGGCGAAAGTTCTTGCGGCAAAAAAAGTTGCACTTATAGATGCTCCAATTAGCGGCGGACAAATCGGCGCGATAGAAGCTAAATTATCGATTATGGCAGGCGGAGATAAGGCGGCATTCGAAAAAGTCAGGCCAGTGTTCGAGGCAATGGGAAGGACAATCACATATTGCGGGCCATCGGGCTTCGGACAAATTACAAAACTTACAAATCAAATCATGGTCGTTCATACCGTTATGAGCATGGCAGAAGGTTTGGCTTTCGCGAAACAGGCAGGTTTAAATCTGCAAACGACTCTCGACGCGACCGTCGCAGGAGCGGCGGGAAGTCATTCATTGAAAGTGCTCGGTGCTAAAGTTGTAGCCGGCGATTTCAAGCCTGCATTTATGATTGATTTGCAGGTCAAGGATTTAAGGCTTGTGCTCGAATATGCTGATAAGATTGGTCAGCCGCTGCCGGGCGTTGCGCTAATAAAAGAATTGTTCAGCGTTTTACAGGCTCAAGGCCGCGGCCGCGACGGCACACAGTCGCTGTATGATGTAATCAGGCAAATGGCCGCGCAGAAATAGGTTTATCTCATCCAATTTTCTGCAAGTGCCGCAAAATCAATTGTATTTACAATATTATCTCCGGCGATGTTGCCGTTATATGCGTCATACTGAAGCCATTCGTTAAAAAAACTTGCCAGTTCTGATTTGTGATATGTCCAGCTATCTGCAAAAACATTAAAGTCGAGAAAATTCACAGTGTGCTTATGGTCATAACGATAATAATCATAATCCAATTTTTTGCAGAGCCATTGAGAAGCTAAAATATACAGGTCTTCTAAATCGACTCCGTCCGGGCAGACTAAATCTCCTTTCGCAAATTCATACCAAAGACGAGGATAATCCCTGCCGTCTGCGCACATTCGCCAAATATCATCTGAACCGTTTACCGTTTCTCCGACCAAATCCCACTCTCCATAATAAAAAGTCGAATGTGTATTCATTTCTGCTGTGGTTTTGCCGACCGGGAACGTAGAAGAATATCCATAAGCGATTGCGTTAGTCAAACCGCTTGAATTTACATCCCAGAAACACGATGAGATTGGACCGTCAGTTCTGGCTGCAAAACCGCCTTGATACACTGTTAATCCGCCGTATGCGTAAACCTGGGAGGCTGAATAACACTTTTGGATGTTGCCTTGCGCATAACCGAATAACCCGCCGGCATGATTACCGCATCCGCCTTTATCAAAAGCAATACTGCAGACTGAACCTCTGCTGCAGCAGTTTTTTATAAAACTGTTGTAGCCTTGCATTCCGATAAGTCCTCCCGCATAGACCTCCCCATGATGGAATAAATCAAGCGAGCAGTCGCTGAAACAATTTTCATTCGTACACTGTACGTTACTTCCAACCAGACCCCCTGCTCCTATGGAAAAATTATATGAACTAAATAAAATCATTGACCCTGTAGTATAACAATTGATGTTGTTGCTGTTTTCCTGTATTCCGGCAAGTCCGCCGACATAAAAAGAATGTACGTAAAAGTATATATCTTCTATTCCCAAATCTTTGATCGTGGAGCCATTTGTATAGCCAAACAGACCGACAGAATATATTAAATTCGTATTTTTATTTTCATAAGTTAAATTGCGTATTACATGTTTGTTTCCATCAAAAGTTCCCGTGAATTTAGACGTTTGATGGCCGATGATATTATACTGAATATCTGTGTATGCTGACATATCGATGTCAGTCATAAGCTTAAAACATTTATTCCAGTGTTCTGTATATAGGCCGATAGTGTTCATTTGCTCGGCCGTCCATATCTGAAACGGATTGCCTGCGGAACCGTCACCTCCGCCATAATTTGTTCCCAACGAAATGATTACATCTATTGATGAGCCGGCAGGAAGCCCTGTTCCGGCAGCCGGATTCTGAAGGATTATTTCGTCTTTAGCGACGATGTTATCGAATTCATAAGAAATTGTGCCTGTGATTAAGCCTCCGAGAACAAGAGTTTGCTCGGCTTGCGGAAGTGTCATCCCGACAATGTCAGGAATTAATACCCAGGGTGTTGATGCGAAAGTAAATGGTGCAGCAATTCCGCACAATATGACAATAAGACTCTTCTTCATCTTGCGTCTCCTAAATTATGGCCTCACCATTAATGTCGAGCGATAAAACTGTATTTTACAGCCATTCAAGCCAATGTCAAGCGAAAATAACTCCTTTAAAGACAGCTCCCCTGGTTAAAAAAAAAGAGTGCTGTGAGCACTCTTTAAGTTCTTTTCAAACATTTTATATTATAGCTGCCAGCCGTTTGGAGAATGAATACTCGATGGGGCAATTTTGAATTTACGGGCAAGGTTTTCGACCAGTTCTTCTGTTCTGCTGACCTGGTAATCTGATGCGCCCTGAGTTTTTTCGCCGACTACGCAAATGCGGATGGTCTTGCTGCTGCCGTACCAGCCTGCCGCCGGGAGAGCTGACCATTGATTTAACCATTTTTCGGTTCGCTGAATCTCGCCGTCGAGTCCGCCGAGACTATTGCAGACGAGGAAATGAAAATTTAGGTCGTCAGAGCTTGACAGCCCGGCAAGTGATGCGATCTGTGCAAGGTCGCCGCCCTTGCTGTTGCTGTAGAAGATTTCAATTCTGTTCCACTTGTCAACTGTCGTCGGCTGACGTGTGATTGTGACTGATTCTATCGAACCGAGTGATGAATAGCTGGCTAGGCTGAACGCGCCTGCTGATATTGACTGATGATCCAGCGCCATCAGTACCGCTGCGCCTGCCGTCATGGACACTACCAGGCATACCAGAATTTTCGTTTGTCTCGGTTGACTTGTCATTTCTTTAATCCATTAGATTTACTCGGACCTTCCGCCTCTGAAGGAATCGTTTTTTCAGAGGTTATTGGCTTATGGCCAATATATAAGTGCTATCGACAAAAGGGGGAAAAATTTTGAGTAAATTTCGCGAAAAAACTTGCCAAACTAAAATTATTTTTTATGCAGCACATTTTTATGCAAACGCAAGAGGCAATCCGGCCTTATCGAGCAAACTCGCCGATTGGAGGATTATTCTGAAAATGCCTTCTATCTAAGCTAAAACGAATTGAGATTTACTAACTATTATTCTGTTATTTATTGTTGCTGAAAGTAGTAGGGCTTCTGCCGTTGATTTTCAATCCTTTATGAGACCACAATAAATCAGTGTGAACCTGATAACGTCTTTGCCGTCTTTAACGGCAAAAAGTCTTTCTCCCAGATCAGGCGGATAAGTTTGTTCAGCCTTTTTTTCTTCAAATGCCGGAGATAGAAAAATGAATTGCCCCCAACGAATAGACACGCTAAAAGATGCTGAATCGAATGGATACTCCCAGCCGCCAATTCTTTTACTGTCGGTTTTTTGAGGCAACGTCTTATAACTCGGCTCAATTTTCAACCTGCAAGCCTGCCTCAGACCGATAAGTCTTTCTATTTGAAGTTTTAAAATAAAAGAACCTTTCGGAAGACCGATGTTTGCGCTTGCATTTTCAGATGTTTGATAGCTGACATCTGACGGTTTTGAAATACCGCCGACCTCCATTATTTCTGTTGCCCCTTCCTGTGTAAAATACGTTGTCCGTTTGCTCATGCCGGCTTCTGCCTTCGCAAGGCTCGAAGCTATTTTTTGCCAGTCAGTGAAATCTCCCCCCCCGCAAATTAATCCGTTTGCGTTGAAATTCTGCGGATCGCGAAGATTGATATTCAAATTGTTGACTTCCTGCAATGTTGTATGAACCTGCTGAAATTTATCTGCCTTGATTTCAAAAACAAAAACAGACAATCCGACTATCATCTTGTCTGACCGCTGCGGACGACCCTGAGGCATCAAATCTTCAAGCTTTAGTTGATCCCATTGAGTGTCAGATTGCTGCTTTTCCGAACAACCGGCAAAAAGTGCTATTAATATAACAGGTATAAATTTGAGAATCTTCATAGAGATGATAGTAATGTGAAATACAAAATTTTAAATACAAAATTTAGATTTTTGGCTCTGTCTTTTCTATTTTCTTTCAGATTTCGAATTGCGGCCGGGTGCAGAATTGGAACGCTATATGCTTTCTGCCTGTTTTTTCGCAAGTTTCGACAATCCTGACGACTTTTCCATACGCGGAAACTTTGCCGCCGAGCAAATCGGTTCTATCTTCTTCGGGCAGGTCAAGTTCGAGATTAAAAAGGTCGCCTGCCCGGATTTCTTTATGCAGGATACTTTCGGCAAGCAGGCCCTGTGTGCTGATATTCAGCGTATTTGCGGTGAAATTATGAAAGTTTTCTGACCCTATTTTTCGGCAGAAAATATCTGTGCGGATATGCAGCCGCCTGTGTTTTCTTCGCTCAGATTCTCCTCCCATAGCTTCCATGCTTTAGAGTTTAGATTTCATATTATTATTACTCAATTTTAACACTATATAGGACTTGCAAAAAATATACCATACTGGCAGAAAACCAAACAACCCATCTTAACCCATTTAAGTCTCGCTAAATTCCGTATTTATGACATTTATAATGTTTATTTTAAACAAGGAAAGGTGTAAATTTAGACAAAGCCGTTTAAAAAGTACAACACAACTGAACTTTAGCCGCTAATTATCGGACTAAATCGCTGAAAATCATACAGGATTTTTTATTATTGTTGTTTTTTTGCAACATTGAAGGTTGAATTTAATCAAAGCACTTCTATAATGTAAGGATATGTCTAAATTTGCAAAACAACACGCTTTGATTGATTCAGGGAATGAAAATCTGACTTCTTGGGTATTGCAGTCCTTACCAGTCGGCATAATAGTATTCGATAAAGAACTCAAAGTTTTAAACGCAAACACTTCTGCACAAACCATTATGGACATCAAGGCGTATGCTGATGCCACGCTTGCTGCCGGGACAAACGAGAACATCTGGGGAAATTGGCGACATACTTTACTTAAGGTAATCACTGAACTAAAAGAATGCCGTTTCGACAGCGTAAATTATAGCTTTAATTCTAAATCAGCCCTGCTGGATATCAATTGCGTTCCGATGGTGGACAATAATAACGCCCTGCTCGGGGGGATAATCATATTCGAAAACATTACTGAACAGGCAACAATTCAAAAGCAGTTCGCTCAAAATGAAAGGTTGGCGGCACTTGGAAAATTGGCCAGCAAGGTAGCTCACGAACTGAATAATCCGATTGACGGGGTGCTAAGATACATAAACCTTGCAAAACGAACGATCAGTGAACAAGGAATGCAAAAGCCCGTTGAGTACCTCGATAATGCCTGCGATGGACTGAAACGAATGATCAATATCATTACCGAACTTCTTGAATTTTCGAGAACAAGGCGTTCTACTCTCGAAGACACCTCTATTGACAGGATAATCGATGATGCCGTAAAGTTCTTCGAACCCAAGGCATCAGCGGCAGGCATTGAAATAAAAAAACATTTTTCTTCCGGGCTGCCAAAGGCGAAAGGCACAAACCTCTTCCAGGTTTTCTGCAACCTCCTAAAAAACGCTATTGAGGCTATGCCCAAAGGCGGCAAAATATTTATCGGATGCGATGTGAGAGGCGAAACTGCGGTAATTAATTTTCGTGATACGGGACCGGGCCTCAATCCTGCTGACAGCGAATCAATTTTCGAACCTTTCTTTACTACCAAAGCTGGCGGCAAAGGTACCGGCCTCGGCCTTGCGATTTGCAGAGATATAGTTGAAAAGTACGGCGGTAAAATCACCGCGGAAAACTCTTCAGAGCACGGCAGCGTGTTTACTGTTTATTTACCAGTGAATAAGTGAAAAAAATATGACTACTAATGGAATTTTGATAGTTGATGATGATAAAATTATTCTCGATTCGCTTTGCGAATTTTTGAAACTTGAAGGATATACCACTGTCGGAGCGGATTCTTATAAAATCGCCCTTAGCCGCCTTCAAAAGCAGAGATTTTCGCTGGTTATCACCGATGTTAATCTTCCTGACGCAAGCGGGTTCGAACTGCTTAATCATATCAAACAGAATTATCCGCAGACAGTTGTGATTATCGTTACAGGTTACGGCACGATTGAAAGCGCGGTTGAAGCGATAAAGATGGGCGCGTATGATTATCTGACAAAACCTGTTATTGATGATGAGCTTCGGCTGACCGTTGAGAGGGCGCTAAAGCAGCAGTCTCTGATCAGCGAAAACGAAAAACTAAAAAGTCAGCTTGTGCATAAATACAGTTTGGAAAATATTATTAGCCAGGATTACAAGATGGCTAAAATTTTTGACCTTGTCGAAGCGGTCGCTGACAGCAGATCGAATATTCTTATGACAGGCGCAAGCGGAACCGGCAAAACAATGCTCGCGCGGGCAGTCCATTACCGAAGCGGAAGAAAAGAAAAACCATTCATCGAAGTAAGCTGCGGTGCGCTGCCGGAAACTTTGCTCGAAAGCGAGCTGTTCGGCCATGTGAAGGGGGCGTTTACCGGCGCAATCAGCGACAAGCAGGGAAAATTTCTTGCCGCTGACGGCGGAACGATTTTTCTCGATGAAATTTCAAGTGCATCGGCAGCATTGCAGGTAAAACTTCTGCGCGTGATTCAGGACAGGCAATTCGAACCGGTCGGAAGCAATAAAACTATTACGGTCGATACTCGTGTGATTGTCGCGTCGAACCGCAATATGATGGAGGAAGTCAAACAGGGAAGGTTCAGAGAAGATCTGTATTACAGGCTGAACGTGATAATGATAAATCTGCCGTCGCTTTGCGAAAGGCCGGCGGATATTCCTCTACTGGCACAGCAATTTATGAAAAATTTCTGCATATCTCACAATCGAACAAAGCTTGGCATCGATAAGTAAGCGATGTCGGTTTTGCAGCGGTATGATTGGCCGGGCAATGTTCGAGAGCTTGAGAATGTGATTGAGAGGGCGGTGCTGTTGAGCAAGACGGACTATATTACATTTGACGATTTGCCGCTGAATATTACCGCATTTGCGCCGCTAAATCCGATGGACGATTTTGACAGTACGAGTTTGAAGTCGGCGATAGCCGAGCCGGAACGGAAGATTTTGAGAGCGGCGCTTGAGGCAAATAACTGGAATCGGCAGTTAACGGCACTGGCCTTAAAGATTAACCGAACTACCCTTTATAAGAAGATGAAAAAATACGGCCTCGAAGATGAAGCCGAACGCATGGGCATTCGATAAAGGCGTCAGACACCTTTTCTACTTTTCTGGTAAGTTTTTGAGGTCTTCCGCGTACATTTAAAGAGCAGTTCAAACCCAGTGAAGAAGATGTTTTAATCATCCATTCAATTTCGCCGAATGGTCTGTTCTTTTCGATTGATCTACGAATCTCTACAATTTCTTTTCATGCGAGCATTGGCGCTGTTAAAGACGTGGTACGCATAACCTCCAGGTATTATTCGTAATGGTCGTCCCATAGTTCATATCTACCTTATATTCTGCAACACTTCAATTAAAATAGTTCCTGGAACAATTGTGATCAATCGTTGCCTTTCATGGCAGTCCATAGTACCAGCGCATCGGTATTGCTGGGCCATGTCGTACAAACGGACGGATCACAAAAGCCCGCTTTGTTCAACAAGCCGAGCAACTCGTCATCAGGCCATGCCTTGGTTGTGCTTCGATAGACACTGACTTTGCCGTCATTTTCATCGACAACCGTAAATATCTGAATGGCTGCCTTTTCATCCGGCAGCCACTGATTCTCTATCCGGCAGCGATGCGGATAGTCCGAAAAAAGGCCGGACTCTGATTTCTGATCTGAAGGTTCGCTAAGTCCTGTCGCCTCGATAGCTGCGGTTGATTGCAGCTCAACAATGATTCGGCCTTGGTTAGACAAACTCGCATGGGTTTTTTGAAGAATCCCCAACGCCTCCTTTGGCGAGAAGACATTCAACTCACCATAGAGAAACATGACTAAATCATAAGGGCCACCAAAGTCGATGTTGCGAACGTCGCCCATAATAAACTCACACAGCGACCGATCAAAAACCTGTTCTTGTGCATACTCAATGGAAGCCGGGCCGAAGTCTATCCCGCGGCAATGATGTCCCATTTTCGTCAAACGATGTGAGTAAAACCCTGGGCCGCATCCAAGATCAAGAATTCGTGAAAGTTTTCTATCCAGATATTTTTCGTGAATCCATTCCACTTGCCTGTCAATCCATTCATTGCGGCGGCTGGCCAAGTCATGCTCTTGCGACAAGTGTTCTTTCAGCATGCGTCTGCTGAAATCGGGGTCATCCCAGGGAATTTTATATGTGCCGCTCCATATATCATTAGTAGTCATATGTCGCTATCTTTCATTTTTAAAGGTCAACCTTTTTGAGAAAGTTCCCTAAATGAAAAAACATGGAGTCCATTTTGCTCAAATTTTATCCCTCCATCCGCGCTAACGCCCCAAATCTTACAATAGATTTTGAGTTACATATTTTACTGCGTTATCGAAAATCGTTCGGCCGTCGGCGCGAGTCTTATCTTCGAGCCTTGTCCAGTGAGGATGCTGCGTATTTCTTACAAATCTTTCCGGATGCGGCATAAGGCCCATAACTCTTCCGGTAGAATCGCAAAGCGCAGCGATAGAGTCTGTCGAGCCATTGGGATTAATCGGAAAATCACCGAAATTTCCGTTTTCATCGACATATCTGAACGCAATTCTATCATCGGCTTTGACTTTTTCTAACACCTCATTATTTTCGAAAACGACTTTGCCTTCGCCGTGCGCTATCGGCAGATAAATCCTCCTGCCCTGCTCGATGAAAATACATTTTTTGCTCGAAGGTTCGAGATAAACCCACCTGTCCTCGAACTTGCCGCAATCGTTGTTTGTAATTGTAATCTGCTGTTTTGAACTGTTATCGACTTTTCCGAGGATGCCGGTTTTGACAAGAACCTGGAAACCGTTGCAGATGCCCAGCACAAGTTTGCCCGCCTCTATAAACTTGTTGAGCCTGTCTGATAAATGATGAATCATCTGGTTGGCGAGAATTTTGCCTGCGGCGACGTCGTCGCCGTAACTGAATCCGCCGGGGATGACGAGGATTTGAAACGATTCGAGAATTTCCGGGTTCTCGATAATTCTGTTTACGTGAATTCTTTCAGCTTGCGCGCCTGCCAATTCCAGCGCATGCTGCGTTTCCATATCACAATTAATTCCCGCCGCTCGTAAAACGATTGCATTTACCCCGTTAGAAATTTTCACATTCTCATCCATATTATTACCTTATGATGACTTTCATATTTTGCATTTTATTTATTCGGCCCGTTTTGAATTTCTAACGGGGTTTACCATTTCAAAGGTTTAAGCCAGGCGTCTTTCAAATCAGCGATATCCGATTCGATAACGTTTCTTCCTGAGCTGTCTTTAATTACTAATTTTTTAATATCGATAACCTGCCCTATTTGTCCAAACGCAACACCGAGCATCAGCTTTGCGAAATCGTGGAACTTCTCCGGTCGAACTTCAACAATATAACGCGAGCACGATTCGCTGAAAAGTTGCGAGGCCAAAGATGAGCAATCATCTGTTTTCGGCAGGCCTTTCAAATCGGCAACAACTCCCAAACCGCCGGAAAACGCCATTTCTGCAAGCGCAACCGCAAGGCCGCCTTCGCTGCAATCGTGGCAGCTTGCGATCAGACCCTGATCAATCGCTTTGTAAATTTTTTCAGCTGTTAATTTGGCAGCTCGTAAATCGACTTTCGGGACATTTGCGCCGAGCTGCTTTTGGATTTTGTAATAATGACTTCCGCCAAGTTCGTTTCTCGTCACGCCGACAGCAAAGAGTAAATTTCCCGCTGCTTTCAAATCGGCCGTTACGCATTTTTTCACATCGTCAACAATTCCCATCGCACTGATAAGCAAAGTCGCAGGGATCGCGATTTCAGTACCATCGTCGCAGATAAAATTATTATTGAGCGAATCCTTTCCGGAAATGAACGGCGTTCCAAACGCAACCGCGCCGTCGAAACATGCCTGAGCCGCGCGAACAAGCGAGCCGAGGGTTTCTTCTTTTTTGCAGTCAGCCCAGCAGAAGTTATCCAGAATCGCAATTCTGTCCGGCCGAGCGCCGACGCAAATCACATTTCGGATCGCTTCATCGATTCCCGCCATTGCCATCCAATACGGGTCGATATCGCCGTACAGCGGATTCATTCCGCAGCCAATCGCGATGCCTTTATCGCTGTCGAACTTCGGCTGCACTACTGCCGCGTCATTTGGCCCATCATTAGTCACGCCGCCGAGCGGTTTGACAACCGACCCGCCCTGCACTTCGTGATCGTACTGGCGAATGACCCATTCTTTACTCGCGACGTTATACGTGGAAAGAATCTTCACAAGATCGTCTGTATAATTTTCTTTTGGTTCTATCGCCGGCTCGCTAAGTGTCTTCGAACTCCATTTTGCCTTGCGCGAATATTTCGGCAGACCATCGTGCAGAAAATCCATATCGATCTGACCGACCTGCGTGCCCTGATATTTTAATGTAAGCTTTTTATCGTCTGTAAATGTGCCGATAACAGTCGCCTCGACGTTTTCGCCTGCGAATATCGCGCTGATCTTTTCGAGGTTCTCCGGCTTGACCGCGATAACCATTCTTTCCTGCGCTTCGCTGATCCATATTTCGGTATATGAAAGTCCCGCGTATTTGAGCGGCACTTTTGAAAGTTCGACATCAGCGCCGAGTTCTGCGCCCATTTCGCCGACCGCGCTGCTAAGTCCGCCCGCGCCGCAATCCGTAATGGCGGTGTAAAGTCCCTGCTCTCGTGCCTGCAAAAGAGTATCTAGCGTTTTCTTTTCAGTGATAGCGTTTCCAATCTGGACAGCGTGTGAAAACACCGTTTCGTGTTCGTGAGTCATTGCGCCGCTTGAGAAAGTTGCGCCGTGAATGCCGTCTCTGCCTGTCTTTCCGCCGACAACCATAATAAGTTCGCCCGTCGATGATTTGCCAAAGCATTTATCTCTCGGCATAATTCCCACATTGCCGCAGAACACCAGCGGATTGCCGAGATAACGGTCGTCAAAAAATATCGCGCCGTTAACTGTCGGTATTCCCATCCTGTTTCCGTAATCGCGAACGCCTGCGACAACTCCTTTAGCGATTCGTTTGGGATGCAGAACGCCTCGCGGAATTTCATCGAAGCTTTTATCAGGTTCAGCGAAACAGAAAACATCGGTATTCGCGATCGGCTTTGCGCCAAGGCCCGTTCCCATCGGGTCTCGCAAAACGCCGCCGATTCCTGTAGCCGCCCCGCCGTAAGGATCGAGAGCGGATGGGTGATTGTGCGTTTCAACTTTGAAACATATCGCGTCTTTATCGTCAAATTCAATAACGCCTGCGTTATCTTTGAAAACGCTGATGCACCAGTCTTTATTAAGCTGCTTTGTCGCGCCAAAAACCGTATCTTTAATAAGATTATCAAAATGGATTTCTTTGCCGTCGAACTGGAAATCAACGCTGCTCTTTAAAGTTTTGTGCACGCAATGTTCGCTCCACGTCTGCGCGATTGCCTCAAGCTCGATGTCGGTCGGATTTCTGCCGAGCGTCTTGAAATAATCCTGAATAGTTTTCATCTCAACTGCGTTGAGGAACAGATCCATTTTTTTGCTCAGTTCGACAAGCTGCTGCTCTTCAAGACTTAGCAATTCGATTGTTTTAAGATCGAACTGATATGGCGCCAGATGCGGGCTTGGCGGCTCGGCCTCTGCGCCGATAACGACAACCTCGATGCAATCGTTCGAAAGCCTGCGCACAATTTTCTTTAGCTGCTTATCATTAATCTCGCCGAACAGAACATATTTTCTTGCGGTCCTAACGCTCTGACATTTCTGCCCCATATCGTCAATCGCGGTCATGACCGATTCAGCAACAGGGTCAGTTACCCCGCTCTTAAGATGAATTTCCACGATGGTCGCTTTTGCCAGTCCCGCCTGCGGAACAGATTTGCCGATATAAAAATCTTCGCAGACAGGGTCAGCGAGCAATTCGCCGCCGATTCGATTGGCGAACTGATCATCAAAATCGCCTTCGATCAAAAAGACTCTCGCCGACTGAACATCCAGCACAGTTTCGATGCCAAGCTCTTTGATGTCCGCCAAAACATTTCTGCCGCCGACGTCAACACTGTCAGCCTTATTAAAAACTTCAAAACGAAATTGTGTCACAGTATCTCTTTCTTTGAAACTTTATATTCAATTAATTGTGCTCTTTTTTGCCGTGCGATTTCTAATAATTTTTCAACCGCTTTTTTGTCTTTATGTTTAATTGCTTTCTGCAATTTAGCAAGTTCTTTAATAAGCTTTTCAATCCCTTTACTGATATTTTCAGAATTGGTAAAGAAAATATCGGCCCAGATATTTGCCGGTCCCGATGCGATTCGAGAAGTATCGATAAAACCTTTGCCGCAGAATTTCAACTGCTGCAAATCCGAAGCGTTCAGCAAAGCGGCCGCTGTCGCATGCGGCAGATGACTTACATTGCCCAGAATTTTATCGTGCTCTGCGGCGCTCATCGAATAAATCCGACATCCCAGAAGCGACCAGAATTTTTTCACAACCGAAACCGCCGCAGGCTTTGTCGAAGCATCTTTAGTAATGATACAAACCGCCCCATCGAACAAATCATCACGTCCGAACTCAACCCCCCGCTGCTCGGAGCCTGCTATCGGATGTGAACCTACGTAATTTACATACGCCGGTAGTCGTTTTTTCGCCCATTTATGCGGCAAAAGCTTCGTCGACCCGACATCAGTTACTATACACCCTTTTTTTAATGCCGGTGCGATTGTTTTGAAAATATCCTCGAAAGTGCAAATCGGTGTCGCCAAAATCACCATATCGGCATCTGCAACGCTTTGCAGAATATCATCATACACAATATCTGCTACTCCGAGCTTCCCTGCTCGTTTGCGCGTTGAGTCTCGATGACTGAAACCGGCCGTTTTGATCCCGAAATTTCCATGGCTTACCGCCAGGGTTATCGAAGAACCCAAAAGCCCCAGTCCGATTACCGTAACTTGTCGTAAATCTTTTATCTTCATTGTTTTATGAAATTCTATTCATCCCTGTCGGGTTTGTAAAAAGTATCCACAAAAGGGCCTTCTGTCAATTTTTTTCTTTCATTTATCGCTCGAAACTGATATTATGTCAAACTTCAATTCAATATGGTTAGATGGAACAGTGTAAATCCGTGTTAATCCGTGTCGAAAAAACGGTATTAACCTGTGTTAATGCTATTAGATGACAAATTCAAAAAGTAAAAAAACCGGCGACTATCTTACGTTTGAAACTGCGATAGCCGATATCGATAGCCAGATCGCTGAGCTTACAAAATTAAGCTCGGTCAAGGGCATCGACTATTCAACAGAGATTCGCAGCCTCCAGCGCGAGCAGGTAGCCGAGTTCAAACGAATATACTCCAACCTGTCCGCTTGGCAGACAGTCCAGGTCGCAAGACATCCCAAAAGACCGCTGCTGGGCGAATATCTTAACCTTATGGTAAAAGATTTCCGCCAGCTTCACGGCGACAGATGCTTCGGCGATGACGCCGCGATTGTCTGCGGGCTAGGCCATATCGGAAGAGAAAACGTCCTCGTCGTCGGCCAGAACAAAGGCAGGGATATAAAAGAAAAGATTAAATGCAATTTCGGCTGTCCCAATCCCGAAGGCTACCGCAAAGCACTTGCGAAAATGAAATTCGCTGAAAAATTTAATATCCCCGTTGTAACTTTCATCGACACCCCCGGCGCATACCCGGGCATCGGCGCGGAAGAACGCGGCCAGGCACAGGCCATCGCAGTCAATCTGATGGAAATGTCCCGGCTGAAAGTTCCGATTATCTGCATCGTTATCGGCGAAGGCGGCTCCGGCGGTGCGCTCGGTATCGGCGTAGGCGACAGGATGGCAATCCTCGAATACGCATACTATTCAGTCATTTCGCCCGAAGGTTGCGCCGCGATTCTGTGGCGCGACGGCTCGAAAGCGCAGGAAGCGGCCGAAGCTTTGAAACTGACAAGCAAGGAACTCCAGCGGCTCGGTATCGCCGATTCGATTATCGCCGAACCGCTCGGCGGTGCGCATCGAAATATACACGATGCGGTTTACAATGTCGAGCAGTACATCATCAGAACGCTGCGAGAGTTAAAGAGGATGGACACCGATTCGCTTCTTGCGGCAAGATACAACAAACTCCGCACGATCGGCAAGGCCGCTACAATGCTCGAACAAGTTCATGCCGATGAACACAAAATCAAAATTGCCGTCCATAAAATTACTGCAGACGGTAAAATTAAATCTTCCCAACCAAAAGCCCTCAAAGTATAATTATTCCAATCTAAAATTTTATTTAATCGCAGATTACACAGATATTTTGTAAAATCATTTTAATCAGCGTAATCAGTGATTATTAAAAACTGAGGCTATCTATGAAAAAACAAATTATAACCATAGGTCTCACTCCTGCCTGGGACAGGACAATCGAAATTGACGGCATCGACTGGAACGAGCACAAGATAATTTCATCGCAAAGAATTGTCCCCGCCGGCAAAGCATTGAATATCAATAAATCCCTTGCGTGGATGGGTGTAAAAAGTACCGCCGCGGGTCTCTGGGGCAGCCATGATTTTGAGCAAATGAAAAAAACAATTGCGGGGGCAGACCTATGTGTCTGCCCAAAAAGGGCGAACACGCAGGTTCGCCCCTACATTAATATTCAAATGACAAAAGCTGTCGGCCGAACCCGTGAAAATATTACAGTCGTTGACACAAAAAATAAACGCCAGATTCATCTGCGCGACAAGAGCACACTTGCAAACCAGAAATCGCTGAAACTTTTGAAACAGGATTTGGGGAAAATTATCAGCAAAGACAGTCTGTGCGTTTTCGCAGGCGCTGCGCCGATTGAAACTGTAGAGCTGCTCGAATTGGCTAAGAAAAAAGGTTCGCTCGTTATCGTTGACACTTCAGGCCCTGCTTTGAAGAAGATAGTTTCTAAAGGCGGACTGTTTTTGATTAAGCCTAACGTTGAAGAACTCGGCGAACTAGTTGGAAAAAAAATAAGGAATGAAGAAAAAGAAATAATTTTTGCATCCAAAAAATTATTGACTAAAAGCAAATTGATCTTAGTATCGCGCGGAGAAAAAGGAGCAATGTTATTGTTCAGGTCAGAGCCGCGAGCGTCAGCGACCGGTACGGTCGTGGCAATTTCCGCAAAATACACCGGCAAAAAATATCCCGTCTGCAACACCGTCGCCTGCGGCGATTATCTGTTGGCAGGTTTTTTATCTGTCATTGCGAGGAGCAAAGCGACGCGGCAATCTCAACCCGCCGAACTGCTCTGTGCTGACGCTCTGGAAACAGCCATTAAATCCGCCACCGCAAAAGCTTTCGGAATAAATGAAGACTTTTCCTGGCTCAAAGTAAAAAATATAATGAAGATTAGATTATCCAGCGCATATGAAATCTGAAAAAAATTTTTCTTATAAACAGCATTTGAAATTCATATTTGTTTTTCTCTCGAGCTTTCTGTTCTTCTTGTTTTTCCTGTTGTCTATTAATATATACATCGATCCTCGCGGAATTTTCGGAACTGGAAAATATCCTATTCTCGTAGCTACTGCACGAACAGAAAAAATACTTCTTTTAAAATCTGTGGAGCAAAAACCTCAAGCCCTGATTTTCGGAAGTTCTCATTGTATGCGTTATTCTCCCAAATACGTAGAAAATGTTACAGGTTTAAAGACTTTTAATTGTTCGGTAAATTCCGGCAAAATTGAAGATTTTCTCGCATTACTAAATTTCGCTTTGTCTGAGTGCAATATTCACCCAAAGCTTATTATACTTGGAGTTTGTCCAAGGACTTTTTGCGAAATACAGGACGAGGATTTTGACGAACGCTTACTGTCAAACGCAACCCTAATAAATTATATTCCTTTAAATTCAATACCAAGAATTCAAAAAAAAGCCGGTTTGTTTCTGAATACCCTTAATTTCGGCTATCTGAAAGATGTTAGGAGAAGTTTCGTATTATCCCAAAAACAAAACCTGCCTCTAAAGTTTTACACCTTCGAGTCTGACGGCTTTTTAAGATTCGAGGAAAAGTTCAATGAAAAAGGAGCTTTTATCGCGAAAGATTTAGAGGTAACAGGATTTTCAAAGAACCGCATCGAATTTTTTGAGACTTTTTTAAAACTTTGCAGGCAAAACAACATCAAGCTCAAAATTATTATTACGCCATACGCACCGGATTATATCAAACAGCAAGCCGGCGGAAATCACGACCGGCTTAATCAACTGCTTGCGGAAATGCTGAAAAATTACAATAAGGAACATTCTTTTGAATTCTACAACTTCCCGCATATTGAAGATTATGGCGGTGTTGATGAATTTATGGGCTCCGCCCACCCGAGTATTTATAATTCAACTTTAATTCTGAAAAAATGTTTGACAGGCTTCAAAGAGAGCTAACATGCTGTTTACAGATTTGAGATTTATTTTTATATTCTTACCTTTCGTGCTTTCCCTTTTTTATTTTACAAAATCGAAAAATTTTCGTCTGCTCGTCATTCTGATATCAAGTTATATTTTTTACGGTTCCTGGAATTACAAATTCTTAAGTCTGCTTTTTACATCGACTGTTCTCGATTTCTTTTCGGGATTGGCGATTTATCGCTTCGCCGATAAAAAAATTTTACGTAAATCTATTTTGATATTTTCAATGTTATGCAACCTCGCCATTCTCGGTATTTTTAAATATTACGATTTTTTTATTACTCAGGTTCAGACTTTGCTTGTGAATTTCGGATTCCAGCCTGATCTGCCGCTGCTGCATGTGATTCTTCCGGTAGGTATTTCGTTTTATACTTTTCAAAGTATGAGTTATACCATCGATATTTATTTTGGAAGCGTGACCCCTACTCGCAACTTTTTCAAATTTTCAGCTTTTATCGCATTGTATCCCCAGCTTGTGGCCGGACCTATTGTCAGATACAAGCAAATAAATCGGCAGCTTGAACATATCAATAGACCTTTTTCGTTGAAGAATTTTTGTTGTGGAATTCAATTGTTCGTTCTAGGGCTTGCAAAAAAAACGATTATCGCCGATTATATCGCAGGAATCATCAATCCGATGTTCGAACGGTATTTGCAGATCGGAATGATTGAAACTTGGCTTATAATTCTGGGATACGCGTTTCAGATTTATTTTGATTTTTCAGGTTACAGCGATATGGCTATCGGCCTTGGCAAAATGCTTGGTTTCAAATTTCCATATAATTTCAATTCACCTTATAAGGCTCGTTCTGTTTCGGATTTTTGGAGACGATGGCATATGACCCTGTCCTCTTTTCTTAAGGATTATTTGTATATTCCTCTTGGTGGTAATCGGACCGGTTTGAAAAAAACTATATTTAACGTTATGGTTGTATTTCTGCTTTGTGGTATATGGCATGGGGCAGCATGGACTTTTATCATTTGGGGCTGCTATTATGGAATCCTGGCTGCAGGATATAATTTCTGGAAAAATCGATGGGACGGTATGCCGATCTTGGCTCAGAGGTCCTTTACTTTTGTACTGGTTCTGATTGGATGGGTTTTATTCAGAAGCAATAATATCCCTATGGCGGGGACTTTGCTGAGCAAAATGTTTGATTTTTCTTCGCTTGCGAGCGCTCTGCCGGACGATATTGTGCGTTTATTGATTTTGAATATTGTTTTGTTGGTCGCGGTTAACAGTCTGCCAAACTCTAATTCTTTTAAAATTAGTCAAAATCCGATTGCGGCAATCTCCTTAGCTTTACTGTTCCTTTTATCGTTGATAGCTGTCAATTCCTTAAGTATACAATTTTTGTATTATCAATTCTGAAAAGGCGAATAATGAATATTATCGCAGAATCGTGATGCCAAAACAGCTTCAAAATTAAACGTAACAATTCCTCCGGTATTCATTTTAAGATTGATTTTTTGATTAAGATATGGTATAATACCTTCTGAAATTCAGGACATAGATAAATCTCCGCAAGTTTTCAATTCTTTAATCTTCATTTTTTTTCACAGGAGTCATTTTATGCCGTTGCAAAAGAGGAAAATCGATTATTTAATGTTCAAAATTCGGGGCAATATCGTCAAAGTTGATCCCGACATATATTGTAAAATCTTCAATATTCATCGCGAGCCGCCGAACAGAAAATATAGAGGTCCTATTAAACACCTGGCTATTTCTCCGAATGGCAATCCACTAATTGTTATTGGTGAAAAAGTTCGGCACTATATTCCTATTTCTCGTTTTATAATGAACGCGCAAAAAGGCCAAATTGTAGACCATATAAACAGAGATCCATTTGACAATCGAAGATGTAATCTGCGTTTCGTTACAAAAAGGCAAAATACGTTGAACAAAACGTGCTATAATGAAACGGGTTTTTTTGGCGTAAACATCATTCGTTCGAAGAATAGAAGTTATTGTTTTGGCAAGTTTTTATGGACGCGCGGAAAGGACTTTCGAATTCAACTGCCTGATAATCCAGCAAACAGGGTCGTATGCGCATTTGCGAGAGACAAATTTGTTTTACAGGCCGGCGACGAGGAATACGCGCCTCTTAATTTCCCCTGCTTTAAATATGAACCGTTCAGGAGCATTTTACTGAATGAAGATTTGAAAAAATATAAAACTAAACGTTATGCAAATTGCCAGCTCGAATTTCCGTTTATGAAATTTTACAAAAAATATATTTAGCGTTTGTCATCATTGTACGATAGCGAAATGCCTGATAGATTGTTATCCCATCGGGATCTCAATCCATTGAAAAACCCTGTGCATCCGCTCTGGAAAATGCCATTAAATCCGCCACAGCAAAAGCCTTTGGTCTAAATGAAAAACTCAATTGGCCAAAAGCGAATTTAAGTTGGACGTTATAATCGTATCTGGCTCATTTACTTCCTTTTTCCTGCAATCTCCAATCATCCGAAGGATTGGTATATTTTATATCTGCGTTTTTCATAAGTCTTTGTACATATTCATAATAAGCTTTTTCCTGCAATTCATTTGAAACGCGTTTTTGTAGTTCTTCCTTCACTTCTTCAAAACTATCAGTTGTGGCTTTACCTTCCGAGATTCGCTCAATGTATTTTACAATACAGAAGCAACTATCACCTTTTATTATGCCGCTCATTTGTCCAGGCTTAAGACTTAAAACAACATTCTCAAATTCAGGTGTGAATGGATACCGCTTTAATTCGTTTCTTGTTAAAAAAATATCATTAACCTTGTCATCAATTTCAGATTGTTCAATTCCAAGCTTTTTCAGGACACGCTGCACGTGTGCCTTTTCCTCGGCACTATCTAATACATCAAAATCTTTTCCATTTTGGATCTTTTGCAAAACTTTTTGCGCATCTGCTTTGGCTGAAGCCTCAGTTTGATATGGATTGTTTGTATCCTCATCAAACCAAAACTGTATAATTTTTAAACGATATTTCTCTGGTTCCTGATGGCAATATTCATTAATATGCTGATTATAATATGTCTTCATTTGTTCTTCTGTCGGCTCGAGTTTGCCTGAGTATTCTTTTAATAACAACTTCGGGTAAATGAACGCAGACGCTTTTATTCCTCTTTCATATTCATAAAAATCACCTTTAAATCCTTCATTCTTTTTAAGTTCATCATATGGAGCACCTTCCCATCTACTGATTAAATCCTGCACCTCTTTGTCAGCAACCCAAACTAATTTTTTTCTTCCTTCCTGAATAATAACTTCTGTTAAAACCATTTCTCCTATAACAACATTTCTTGCCTGAGTTAATTCAAAATCGGGATTGCTTTGTGCTGTTTCTTCTGCTCTGTGCTTCGCGATTCTTAACAATGTATCCTCGTATATTTTCGCACCGTTCACGGTTACTGCAACTGCACGAGAATCTTTTGTATTTTTTTCTTCGCCAAATAAAAACGCAAATGTTCTACTATTAATTATAAGAATTGATAAGAGAATTAAAATTATAAATCTTTTCATTGCCTATTCTCCTAAAAAAAATAGTTATAAAATATTTATTCGTGGTTAATTTTTTTAAAAATAAATCTCTGTGATCTCTGTCGTATAAATCAAAATTTCCTAACATTTTAGCAAACACAAAGAATTTTAATTACCGGTCGCTTACGCTCGCGGCTCTGATTTATCTTTTTGTGAAATAATTTCCCGGCAATTGTTTTACGATTCCTTTTAATCGCATAGAAACCAATGTCGCGTTAACTTTGCCGGCGGAGAGTTCAGTCTCGCTTATTATTTCTTCGATATGGACCGGTTCGCTATCAAGGCAATCCAGGATTTTTCTTTCAGTTTCCGTCAGATTTAATTTAGACGTATCGAACAATTCCTTCTGTTTTTCGATTTCCTTATCCGCTGTCTGCCTGACGTGCTGAGCGAAATCGATATTCAAAAATTCCAAAGCTTCGAGGACGTCTTCGACCGACTCGACCAATTTTGCGCCCTGCTTAATCAGTTTGTGCGGGCCCTTCGATAAAGGCGAATCGATCTTGCCGGGGATAGCCATTACTTCACGATTGCTTTCAAGCGCGGTTTGCGCGGTGATAAGCGCGCCCGATTTTGGCATTGCCTCGACGACGATTGTCGCGATAGACAGGCCTGCGATGATCCTGTTTCGAGGCGGGAAGTTTTCGGCCAATGGTTCGTACTCCATCGGAAGTTCGCTGACACATGCGCCGTTCTGACAGATTTTCTCGAAGAGCGCTTTATTTTCGGGCGGGAAAATATTAGACAGGCCGCAGCCCTGGACTGCGATTGTTCTGCCTTTTGCGCTAAGTGCGCCGTTGTGCGCTGCGGAATCTATGCCTCTTGCCATTCCGGAAACGATTGTGAAACCTGCGGCGGCAAGGAGATGCGCGAATCTCGACGCCTGTTCGGTTCCGTAATTGCTGCAATGGCGAGAGCCGACAATGGCTATTGAAAGACTATCGCAGGGCTGGAAATCCCCTTTTATATAAAGCACCGGCGGCGGATCGTAAATTTTCTTCAGGGCGGGCGGGTATCTGTCGTCTGTTATATCGATGACGCATACGCCGAATTTGTCGGCGATTGCCAGTTCCTTTTCGACATCGAAGCTTGTTTTGGATTTGAAAATCTTTTCGGCGGTTTTTTCGCCAATTCCCTCGACTTTTGCCAGCGAGCTGACCGAAGAACCGAGAACAGCTTCTACAGACCCGAAAAATGCCAATAATCTGCTAAAATTTACCGGCCCTACTCCTTCTGAACGAACAAGCCTCAGGCTCTCTCGTATATGTCTAGAATGATGTTCCAGCTTCTTTTCTCCAATATAAATAAGACTCTGGAATACCTTTTTATTTGATTTTCACGCCGAAAGCAACTATGTTTTGGCCGATTTTCATTTAAATCATTAACAGACAAAGAGTAAAATGGATTTATCGAGTCTTAAAAAGAATCGTAATTTATTTTTAATTTTTATTTAGTAACGACATTATAAATATTTGTTATATAAGGACTTAACCAAGAGATATTTTAAGAGTCACATTTGCTTGTATTATATAAATAGCTTATAAATTGACTTTGATTGATTTTCTTGGTAATGTGATGGGCTATGGTTTCGCAAATTAGTACAATTAAGAAGGCAGAGAAGGCGGGCAAAGTTTCCGCGATTAAATCTTCGAAGCAGTTTCGCAACATTAAGCAGGCGCTTGAGTATCTGTTCACGCGGACGGACTACGAAAAGCAGAGTCGCATGCGCTATAACGTAACTACTTTCAGTCTTGAAAGAATGGAAAAGCTCCTTGCAAGTCTTTCCAATCCGCATAAAAAACTCGCAACGGCACATATTTGCGGCACAAAGGGGAAGGGGTCTACGGCGACGATGCTGGCGCGGATGCTGCAGGCAAATGGATATTCAATCGGGCTTTATACTTCGCCACATGTGGTGAATCTGCATGAACGAATCGAAATAAACGGTAAAAGAATAACAGATTCCGAGCTAACATCTCTGGTTAATCGAGTTTATGGGCCGGTGGAAAAAATGGCAAAAACCGATGCGCCGACTTTCTTTGAGATTTTTACGGCGATGGCTTTTATTTATTTTGTCGATAAAAAAGTCGATATCGCGATAATCGAGACCGGTCTTGGCGGCAGACTCGACAGCACAAACGTAATCGAACCTTCGGTGGTCGGAATAACAAATATCAGTATCGATCACCAAAATCTGCTTGGCAAAACTCTTGACTGTATCGCCAAAGAAAAAGCAGGCGTCATCAAGAAAGGCATCCCAGTCATAACCGTACCGCAAGAACCGCTTGCGATGAAGGAAATAAAAAAACAGGCTAATAGCGTAAAAGCGCCTCTTCTTGTAACAGGCAAAGATATAGATTTTTCTTATCGGTTCGAATCGTCCCGCGAACATGGGCCTCATACGCGAATTTGCCTTACAACGCCGACAAGCAGATTCGAACATTTGCGAGTCCCGCTGCCGGGCGAACACCAGGCAATGAATTGCGGATTGGCGATCGCGATGCTGGACGCACTTAAAGCGGGCGGATATAAAATTGACGATGCTAAAGCTATCGAAGGATTAAAAGAAATAAACATGCCGGGTCGAATGGAAATCGTTCATCAGGATCCGAGAATTCTGATTGACGGCGCTCATAACGCGGCGAGTATTCGCGCTCTTGTGCAGGCGATCGGTCAGCATGTTCCTTATGATTCGATGGTAGTGATTTTCGGGTGCGGAGCAGATAAGGATGTGCGAGGAATGCTTGAACAACTTCAGTTCGGTGCGGATAAAGTGATTTTCACCCGCAGCAATTCGCCAAAGGCCGTGTTCCCACAGGAACTTGCGGATATGTATACCGAAATTTGCGGCAAGATGTGCCAGACGGCATTCAGTTTGAAAGAAGCGCTGCGAATCGCGTCAAGCGCAATCGGCAAAGAAGATTTGATCTGCATTACAGGCAGCTTCTATCTTGTCGGACAGGCAAGGACGATGTTTTTGCCTGAATAATAAAACGGCCGCGCATAAGGCATAAAAAATGGAAGTACAAAAGGCTGGTAAAATTTATCAGCCTTTTTTTTGTTTATTAAGCGATTGAAATTCCAATGCTCAAAACAGCGATGTTTGCCACAGAGGACACAGAGATTTATTTTTATATTTTATTAACCCCCAGGATAAACCTGGGGGCTAAACACGGTTTTTTAACAGCTCCTAACTGAAATCAGAAATACCAATATCGAAATTCGAAACAAATTAAAATTACCAAAATTCCAATGCACAAAACTACTGATTAAAAAATGTACCGGACATCTTTATTTTTCGGACACCTTTAATTTTCCCATCGTTCTTTAAGAGATATATTCTGAAATGTCTTACCTGAAAGTTTGCCGCCGGGGTACCAAAGTTCCTGATAATGTTTTTTTGCTTTATATAAATGGGTTAAAGGAGAATGCCACAACCGAACAGTTTGCATTCTTTCAAATTTACAATGTTTTTTTATACCTTGCTGATATTTCTCTGGAAGGTTGTCTACGAAAGCCGATTCAGATAACCAGCCTGCTGGATATACATTACTATCTGTTTCGGCAACAGCATACAACATCATATTAATACTTGCACGTTGAAGATTGTCTAAAGCTCTAATTTTAGCCGGTTCATCAAAAGAGTAATTATATTTTTGACATAAATAAGCATATTGTATGCTTAAAACAATTGCCAAAAAAATTAAAAAGAGACTTGCAGCATAAATTACTGTTTTCTTTTCTACAAACAATAAAATGGGGAATAAAGATAAAATTGGAATATGCAACTGGAGAGCTCCTTTTAGCTTTAACTGTGGCGGCAGGAATTCTACAACTATAACGAGAACAACTATTATAGACAGTGGGATTAGAACGGCTTTCAGGAATCTTTTCTCGTTGTATTTGGTTCCCCAAATTAAAGCCATGAAGATACCAAATGCCGGTGCAAACAAAATACCTATGGCATTAAAATCTGCTTCCATATCAATCTCCAAGTAAATATTGATAGTTGTATGATAAGCATTAATGGTATATAGTCAAGTAGGCTGTTATACATATAGTTGTTTAAGGGCTAAGTAGTATGAAAATTAAAACATATTTGGCAGCATTTATTATGATACCGTTCTTTTCATGTTGCTGCGGTTGCCCACTTTGTCATAATCGCAGTAATTAAAATCGAATTGCGAATTTTCCAGATTATTGGTTATCCTTGTAAGTCTGTTCGCAAAGTCGTATTTATAAATTATGTTCGCATATAATAATTTTCATATTAGTTATTTTTTAAAGAAAAAAACAAATGATTAAAATATATTAAAGCAGAAAAAGTCACGATAGGAACTATTAGAAAAACAAACAAATTATTATTTAATAAATTTAGTTTTGAAGCAAAGACTATTGATAACATTATACAAAAAACAGCAAATAAAAATCCTATTAGAAAATTATTATATACTGACTTTAATAATTCTGAATAAAACGCTTTGGCTACGAAAAACATTAATGTGATTAAAACAGTTACTTCAAACATTAAAAGTATCAAAATAAACAGGAATCTAATAACTGAAGGAATATAAACACCTTCCAAATATTCCGACCAATTTACACTAAAATGCATAATTAAATTACCAACCAAAATCCCAATATAAATCGAAATCATTTTCTGCATATTAGCAACCTCACTCTTTCTTATTTCCTTTTTCAGTTTTATGTGCTTTTTTTTGCTCCATCTCTCGTTTCAATGCTTCACGTGCAGCTCGTTTTTGCTCTCTTTCGAGTCTTACTGCTTCACGAACAACTTCATTGATATAAGTATGGCAATCATTATCGGGATGATTATACCTTCTACCACCTGCCTTATATTCTTTTCGCCAACGCTCTTGAACATTCTTTTCAGCTTGTCTCACGAGGTTATCATCAAGGTTACGATGTATTGTTTTGTTATATTTTGATTGACGCCCTGGTAAATCGTTCCTGAACACAGGTCCATTATCGCTATCACCAAAATATCCGCTATTACTTGGTTGATCATCATAATATATTTGCCAATGGTCTCCCGCAGGATGATCCCCATAAAAATAAGATGCCAGCTTTCTCGTAATTGGATTATCTAAAGGTCGGCCAAGCACTCTTGCTTCTCCGTAAGGATCTATGAAGTTAATAGAATTATTACCACAGTACTGATACAGATTCATCGAGTCGTAGTAGCCTATTGGGTCGGGACTTAAAAATCTGCCGATGGATGGATTATAGTACCTCGCTCTATAATAGTAAAGTCCCGTCTCCTCATCATATTCGCGGCCGGTGAACATCAATCTATTAGCCGCAGAGGACACCGAACCCACAGAGTCATCTGCCGTTAACCATTTATTATCATTGCCTGCACCAGTCAGTATCTTTGTCTTGCCGAAGGAATCGTAGCTGTAACCCTCAACAACTACTCCGCTATTTTTAAAAGAGCTAAATGGGAATTAAATTATACTCTTTTTTTTATTGGCCATATTTTACATAATAGCACAAAAGACCAAAAGAAAATTATTATTGCTAAAGCTGCTATTGCTATTTGAATATAAAAAAGCGAAACAGCAAAAGGTGAGATAGACGGCCAAAACGGATAATTTTCTGAGAATAATACCTCTTCACTTATGTATCTTCCCTCAATCCAAGCCATATTTTCAAAGAAAAATTTAGCAGATAACCACAATGGCAACAACCAGCTTATATTTAATGACGAAACCAACAAATGAATTAAGAGACGTAGTTTATTCATTTACATTATCCTTATCTAAATTTTCACATCATGACTTTTTCAGCGATTCATTTTTAGTTGGATCTTTTTTTTCTTTTTCTTTAATGTTTTCCATTAATTCTCTCGGAGTTTCAACTCCAAACCAGCTATCAGCATCAACATCCTCACCAGTCACTTTTTCAGCAGTATCACTCGCATAAGAACTGCAATTATTAGTTGGATATCTATATTTTTGTTTTTTATTTATTTCTTCTTGTAACTTTTTTTCCTGTTTTTTTGTCAGATTATTGTAATATCGATTAGCTGTACCCGTATGTGGTTCTTTATTCTTATGGACATCGCTATCAGGTCTTACGCGCGTTACTGGTTTGGAATGACTTTTATGCCATAAACCATAAGTTGTAGTTTTACCATCGTCATCTGTATATGAAATCCAAGAATGCGAACCTGTACTGTGTATTCCTAACGTGGCTAATCCCCACGGATCTATCAAATTCACCTTGATTGAGTTCATTTCGGCCATAACTTGTTTCAGCCGACCCTGTCTCAGCTTTCGTTCTGCTGCCAAGCTTATCATAATAATAATTCGCATCGCTAAAGAAACATCCCGCAGGATAATCAACACCGGAAAGCTGATGTATTTCATCATAGCTGTATCTGTGTTCTTCCCCGTTTGCTATCATGTTCCTGCGGTTGTCCACTTTGTCATAATCGCAGTAATTAAAATCGAATTCCGAATTTTCCAGATTATTGGTTATCCTTGTAAGCCTGTTCGCAAAATCGTATTTATATACAATATTAGCATTATTAGCATTATTAGCATAAGTAAGCAATGTTCTTCTCGACAATTCGTCACACTCATACTCAGTCATGCTAATGTTTTTTTACTCTTCGGAATATTTTTGTATAAATAAATTTGCAGACTTAAAATGTTTGTTTAAATAAGGATCTATTGTAATAAGTAAAACTTCACAAGTGACATTTGCATCTATCGGGATATCTTTCGGCGATTCAAATTCACACTTAATTTCCCCATCTCCATGCCCGAGCCCCCATGACTTATTATAGTAATCTGAGGTCTTTCTGGAAATTAATAGAATACCATCTTGATAAAAATTTAGTTTCATATTTAATTTTAAATCATATGCCTTCCGATATAGGTCATCATCCAGTCCGTCTAATACAATAATCGCAGCATAGTGCCCTATATATTTTGTTTTAAATTCATAAGTTTGGACTTTATTTGTGTCAGAAATTTCAATTTTTTTATTTAGAATCGGATCATATAAATCCTCAGGAGGACAAAAAATTTGGACATGCGGCCTGAGAAAACCTAGGATTTTACCTTTGCAAATTGGTACTCTTAGAAGAGGTATTATAAAAAAAAAACTACCAAACAAACCAGGAATATTGACAGAATAACCATATATTTTATTTTCATTAAATTGTTCCTAATTCTTTATTTTTTTTTGCCATTTTCATCTTCAGAAAAAACATCATTTCCTTTGTTCTTTTCTACCAACAACCTATTGTACTCTTTTTCCACCTCATCGCAATAATCCTGGCAATTTTTATGCCCTTTTCCCGTTAACTTATATCTTTTAGCATTTGAATTAGTTTAGGCACATTCGCGATTGACCTGCGATTGAACTTTCGGAGTATTCATCAATTATTTTTCGATACAGTTTTGATTCCTCCTCAATTTTGCCGTTCCAGCCGTAACTCCATGCTATCCAAAATAGCGACTCCGCAAGGAAACTGTCTTTCGAATATCGCTCGATGATTTGATTAACGCCATTTGCCGCCGATTCCGTTTGCCCCTTGTTTATAAAATCGATAATTTCATCCTTGCTTTGATTTAAATCGCCAAAAGAAATGTTCGAAAATAAGCAGACCGCCAGAACCAAACATACGCAGTTTTTCCGCACATTTTAAGCCTCCTGTTTAAAACTCTCTTTTTATTTAGATGTCCTCCGGCCTCGTCAGATGTCGTCCTCTCAACCTGTGTTCCTCATCATAGGTAATCGTTTACTTTGGATTAGAATACCTCCATTGTTCTCTAATGTCAATTAAAAATCAGATAGCAGTTAAAAAAACCGGCGCAAGTTTTTCAAACCGCCTGTGGTGAGCTTGTCGAACCATAACTCCTTTATTTATTTTTCCTATACCCTAAACCCTGTCCCCAAAACCCTATATATAGTATGTTCAAAATTTCGCGCAAGCGATTTTCATATCGCAGATTTAAAGACTGCGCAAGTTTTCACTTTTTAAGAACTTTTCGACGCTTTTTTAATACTTTTTTTCGCTTTTTAAACGCTTATTTTCGCTTTTTTTGTACATTTTAAAGAAACGCAGAAAATTGATTTAAATAACTTATAACTAACAGCTTACAACCCAAAACTTAATTTTTCTTGCGCCGTTTTATCCGGAGGATAAAACAAGTCCTCTGGCCGAATTTTTGCATAACTGAAAATAATTGATTTGACATTTCCGCCCGATATTTTTAACATTCAGCGGTTTTTGCCTATAATGTCAAAGGCTCGTGCCTAAGACGGTATCACTTTGGGGTAAAACCATCCTTAAAAATCCTAATTTATTATTTTTTGAAAGGAGCGGATGCGCAAATGGCTGTAGAAAATGCCAGGCAGTACCTGCAAGACAAACTGGACACGGAAAATTTTGAAAAATTATCGGTTCTCAATAACGATAAGCTCTTCAAGTTTATCGCAGATTCTATCGAATTAACAAAGCCTGCTAAGGTTTTCGTCTCTACGGACAGTGCCGGCGATGTTGAATATACGCGTAAACAGGCAATTGCCACAGGCGAGGAAAAGCCGCTGAATACTAAAGGCCACACCCTCCATTTCGATGGAATGGAAGATCACGGCCGTGACCGCGAAGTCACAAAATACCTCGTTCCCGCTAACGATATTCTCAGCAAAGCTTTAAATCAGATGGAACGCCAGGCGGGTCTCAACGAAGTTTGCGGCCTGCTCGATGGTTCCATGATTGGCAGAACAATGGTCGTCCGCTTTTTGACGCTCGGCCCGAACAATTCCGTTTTCAGCATTCCGTGCGTCGAATGCACCGATTCATTCTACGTTTCACACAGTATGAACCTGCTGTATCGTCTTGGCTATGAAGAGTTTAAACGCCTCGGCGCAAAAGCAGAGTTTTTCGCAACTCTGCACAGCAGCGGCAAAGTCGACGAAAGAATGACCAGTTCTGAATCGGATAAAAAACGCATATATATAGATTACACAACTGATACGGTTTATTCGGTAAATAGCCAATACGCCGGCAACACCGTCGGCCTTAAGAAGTTAGCGCTTCGCCTGACAATCCGCAAAGCCGACCGCGAAGGATGGCTCGCAGAGCACATGTTCCTTTCCGGCGTTTACGGCAAAGGCGGAAGAAAAACTTATCTGGCGGGCGCATTTCCAAGCGCATGCGGCAAAACATCGACCGCGATGCTCCCCGGCGAAACAATCCTCGGCGACGACATCGCTTATTTCCGCGAAATCGACGGCAAATGCATGGCCGTCAACGCTGAAGCGGGCATCTTCGGAATCATCCAAAATGTTACCGCAAAAGACGACCCGGCGATTTGGGATGTACTAACAAAACCCGGCGAAGTTATTTTCTCCAATGTACTTGTGAAAGACGGCAATCCATATTGGCTCGGCATGGGCGTTGATATACCAGCCGACGGCGAAAACTTCTCAGGCCAGTGGCACAAAGGCAAAAAAGACGCAAAAGGCGCCGAAATCCCATGTGCGCATAAAAACGCACGTTACGCTGTGACGCTTAAAGCTTTGCAGAATTGCGATCCGGAACTTGAGAATACAAACGGCGTTCCGCTTGCCGGTCTTATGTATGGCGGACGCGATCCGAAATCGTATGTCCCCTGCCAGCAGGGATTTAGCTGGGAGCACGGCATCGTCGCTTACGGCGCTTCGCTCGAAACTGAAACCACTTTCGCAACCGTCGGCAAAGAAGGCGTTCCGGAAATCAATCTCATGAGTATCCAGGATTTCGTCGCGATTTCGCTCGGCAAATACGTGAAGAACAATCTCGACTTCGGCAAGAAATTCAAGAACCCGCCGCTTGTTTTCGGCGTTAACTATTTCCTTCGCGACAAGGATGGAAAATTTACCAACGGCGTCCGCGACAAACACGTCTGGGTAAAATGGATGGAACTGCGAGTCCACAACGAAGCAGCCGCCCTGGTCGCTCCAACCGGCTTGATTCCATGCTATGAAGATTTGCAGGCATTATTCAAACAGGTTTTGAACAAAGAATATTCACAGGCCGATTATGTTAATCAGTTTACAATCCGCATAAAAGAAAATCTCGAAAAGATTGACAGGGTTGTGAAGTATCATAAAGAGAACGTTGCTGAATCTCCGGCCGAAGTGTTCAAAGTTCTGGCAGAGCAGAAACAGCGACTCGAAGAAGCAGGCAAAAAGTTCGGCGATTTCGTCTCTCCATTCGATTTGAATAAAAAATAAGCCGCTTTATTTACCACGGCTTCAAATCATTTACTATTAGGGCAGACCTTTGTGTCTGCCCTTTTTGTTTGTCATTGCGAGGACCCCTTAGGGGGACGTGGCAATCTCAAGCCTGCACACACATTGGGCTTTAAAACCCTCATTAATCCCCGGTGTTTTTATTTACCATAACCTTAAAACCGTCATTTCGACCGGAGCTTGCCCGCCTATGGAGGGCGAAACGCAGCGGAGAAATCTTTTAAAATTATATTCAAAGCTGCCACAGATATTTATTGCAGCCGGAATCTTATCTTAATTTAAAAGTCCATTGACTAAAGATTTTAAAAGGCTAAAATTGTTCTTATGCAAAAGAACAAACCAATAAACAGAGTTGACAGAAGTAAAGCGGTTTTGAAGCATAACTTTGAAGAGGATGATTTTGTAGATGCTTCTCCGGCAGAGTGTTTAAGTTTTATGTGGGAACTGACAAAAGAAGTCTGGTCTCTTAGCGGAAGTAAAGATGCTGAACGAAGATTACAAAGACATATTGCAACACTTCATAGAAAACGAAGTTAAATTTCTTGTTGTTGGAGCTTACGCTCTTGGTGCTTACGGTTTTCCGCGAGCCACCGGAGATATTGACCTTTGGGTACTTGCTGATAAAGAAAATTCAAAAAAGATTTACCGCTGCCTTGCCAATTTCGGCGCACCAATGGAAAACATCAATGAGCAGACTTTCAACGATAAAGATGTTATCTTTCAGATAGGGATTGCACCAAGAAGAATTGACATCATCACGAAAATTTCAGGCGTCGATTTTGAATCGGCTTATACTCGCAAGAAAGAAATCGAACTTGACAACCTCAAAATTCCGTTCATTTCAAAGCAAGACCTGATAGCCAATAAAACAGCTACCGGCAGAGCAAAGGACAGCATTGACATAAAAAATCTGCTCTCAGCAAAAAAGAAAAAATAAAACAATGAAGTTTGCTGATTTTCAAATTTGTTTTGAAAACATTAAATCTGGGCTGCTTCCCCTTTTAGATGAAAAGCGTAAATATGAGGAACAAGATGCTCTTCTCAATGCGCCGCGATTTAATGTTTATCGCATACTCAACATCCACCGAAAAGAGGCAATTACCCACACACCAATGATTGCAGAATTGCTTGATCCTGCCGGCTCTCACGGACAAGGCTCGCTGTTCTTGAAAACTTTTATAAATTATTTAACTGAGAAAGCTGGCTTTCCAAAACAATTAGATTTTAAAAATTGGCTCGTTGAATCCGAAAGACAGATACCGCCTTATGGAAGGCTTGATATAGTAATTTCTTCTAAAAGCTGTTTAATTGCTATAGAAAATAAAATTGATTCTGATGAACAGTCTGATCAGCTTGATAGATATGATCAATGGTTGAAAACACGAACAAATTATCCCAACAGGTATTTGATATTTTTAACACCAACAGGGCATGCTCCCAAATCTTACAAACAAAGCCCAAAATCAACGCCGTTGATTAAACTGGCTTATCACTCCTCTGCCCATCCTAATTTATGCGACATTTTTTCTCAGACTCTTGACGAAATCAAGCCTGCCAAAGTTTGTGAGACACTTAGACAATACATCGATTTAATAAAAACAATACATTTAAAATCCAGAGGATTATAATGGAAAATCCAGAGTCAGAAATAATTGACTATCTATCGGAGCCAAAGAATCTGCGGACCGCATTAGAGATTGGGTCACGATTTGATACAATCAGGAAAGAACTTTATGATCGGTTTTGGAACGGTATAGAAAAACGTTTACTGAATAAAAAACCTCCGCTCAATTTAGATTCATGTAAATTTACTAAATATATAGATGATCCCAATTGGAAAACCAAATTTGAGTGGGCTAATCTATGTATGGACGTGCATCCAAGTACACAAAAAATATTTGTGCGATATTCAATAGCATACTCAACCCAAACACCTTGCGATATATGTTTTGGTATCGTTTGGAGTGAATGGCAGCCCTTAAAAAGCCTAGTTTGGAAAAAACCATCCGTTTCCGCACTTATCAATTATCTTTCAAAAAAACATTATGGGCAGGAGTATCTTGAGATGTGGCTGGGCTTAGAGCAGTTAGATGAATATGATAATGAATTTGATTTATTAGAAAAGTCGGTAACTGATTTTGATTTGATAGCAGAAAATATTTGTAATAAATTTTGGCCATTTGTAGAAAATACTTATGAATTAGTTAAGAATGCTAATTTAGAATTAAAAAGAATGCGGTAAATTTAGTTTTAAACTTCCTTGTCGTCATCCTTATCGCCTAATCTGGGAGCCCTTACACATATGTTTCAATTTTCTTAATAAGGATTTGTTCCAGCACAGGGTCATAGATCGGATAGATATCGGGAATATCAAATACAATTATCTTCTCCGGCTTTTGATCATAATCAATCACGAGAATGTCCTTCATATATTCCTCCATAACAAATATCCTGTCCGCCCAGTCGGCAAGATATTTAGTAACTCTCCTTTCCGCAAGTTCATGAACTCCCGCCGATTGACATTCGATATTTTTGCCTTTGGCCTGCGCGATGCCTTTGCAAATTTGCTCGGCCGCTTTGCTGCGGTTTCGATTCGCCGCACAGATAAATAAATATTTCACGGCTTCCACAAACTATATTATACATTCAGGCTTTTTACAGGAAATCAGTAAATTTCTTATTTACTCAAACTGACCGATTTTGATAATGATATTTATTTAACTCATTATTTAATAAATGATAACACACTTTATAATTTATGGTTTGAGATTGCTTCGTCGTCTCGAAACGGGACTTCTCGCAATGACAAAAATGGCGTTTGTATGTCATTGCGAGGCTGTCCGCAGACAGCCGTGGCAATCTCAACCGCTGAATCGGTCAGTTTGAGTTAATTTTGACAAATATTTCCCGGGTTTATTACGGCCAAAAAATTTAAAAATCAGTCCGTGCCTGAAATCAAACCCCGCGAAGTTACTATAAAGATATACCCCATTATTAGAAATAAGTTCGATAGGGAAAAACACTACAGCTTTCGAGTGGAAACCCTTGCTATTCGGCTGTGATCTCGGTGTCCTCTGCAGTTATAAAAAAGACAACTCAGTGGCCCAATATCTCATTACACAAATTCGCAATAGATATATAATTTTCCGCCGTCAGCTCCTCCGGCCTGTGATGAGGCTCTACAAAAGACCTCGCGAAAATATCTTCCCAGTGATGAACGTTCGCCATTCTTCCTTCGGCATGTTTCACACACGCTCTCATCATCTTCCGCCGGTGATTCATAAACAAATTTACCGTCTCTTTAAAAAGCGGCACATTATGGATTTCCGCCACTTTCGCCGGATCCCTGTCGAACCGAACCATTGCCGAATCCACCTGCGGCTCGGGCCAAAAAACTTTCGGCGAAAGCTTCCGAAGCATCCTGCATTGTCCCATCGCCGAAAGAAAAATGCTCAAAATCCCGTAATCATCGCTGCCCGGCTTTGCCGCCATTCTGTCTGCGACCTCTTTCTGAACAGTTACGATCATCGAATCCGCCACAACCGGCCCGTCCAGCAGATTCAGCATTACCGATGACGCGACATTATACGGAAGATTCGCGACCAGAAGCAGTCTTCCATAAATTTCTTCTTTGGCTCGAATTAATTTTGTAATAACTTCACGATTGATTGTATTTTTATTTTCGAGAACATCCCCTGCGACCAATTCAAAATTAGGTTTATCTTTAAATTGCTGCCCAGTTATTCCTGCCAGAACTTCGTCATATTCTACCGCCACAAGTTTCCCCGCCCGTTTAACAAGTTCGCTCGTCAGAGAACCTGTCCCTGTTCCCACCTCAAGTACAATATCATTTTCAGTTATCCCCGCGTTATTCAGCAGAAACTCCAATAAATTAAGGTCTATGAGGAAATGCTGCCCAAGCCGTTTATTCGGCTCAACCCCTGCCCCCGCCAGCAATCTTTGTATTTCCGTCTTTGTCTGCATGTCAGTCTTTATAATTTTTCGCTTTGTTCCATTCTTCCATCAAATTTAATTCAATAATTTTTTGTTCTGCTTCAGCAGTATTAATATCATTTCCTGAAAGTTCCAACATCTTTTTTATATCCCTCAAATGCTTACTGCTGCCGCCTTCCTTATAATATTGAAGTTTTCTTATGATAACATATTCAGGAGGAGCGACCCACGCATCGCTGCCTTCTATTTTTACTTTTCTTCTATGGCTCATTGCCCATTGATGCAGTTTATCATTCGAAATCGGATATATATCTGCTTTAAAGCCTGTCTTATGATGAATTATGTTGAAATGCCCTCCGGTAATTCTTGAGATTTCAGCTTTTATTGTCTCAGTTGGAGGACAGTAGAAGTTTTCAGTATCAAATATCTGGATCATTTTTTCAATATCATTGACATGTAAAGCAAGAACAATATCTATATCGTAAGTCATTCGCGGTTCCCCATAAATGATGCTCGCTACTGAACCGGTTGTCATATAATCTATTTCGCTCTTATTAAAAAGGTCTATGAAAGTTAAAATAGGGTTAGCTTCTTGCATTGCTGAATATCCTTTTTACTTCCTGTTCAATTTGATTATCTGACCAATCATTATGTATCTGCTTGAGCCATCCCGTTTTCAATTCCCACGCGGAATAATAAAGCATGAGCGCAAGTCGTATTTTTTCAGTCGGCGTCATCTTGCTCAAAATTTCATTCTGTATTTCCGTCTTCGTCTGCATTTTATTTTTTTGCTTCTATATTCTGTGTTCCGAGTTCTGCGTTCTGTTTTTTCGTTCTCGCCATCTCTATAGCAAGTTTAATCGCCGCTTTCATACTCGATTCATCCGCGACGCCTTTACCCGCGATATCAAATGCCGTCCCGTGCGCAGGCGATGTCCGTATAATCGGCAGCCCTATTGTAACATTAACCGCGTCTTTAAACGCCAATAATTTTACAGGTATCATTCCCTGGTCGTGATACATCGCAACAACTCCGTCGAACATTCCTGCCGCCGCTTTTGCAAAAAGCGTATCCGCAGGATAAGGCCCCGAACATTTTATTCCCATCTCCTGAGCGATCAAAATTGCCGGGCTGATAACCCGCTCTTCTTCATCCCCGAACTGTCCTTCTTCACCCGCGTGCGGATTCAAGGCCGCCACTGCAATATTAGGCGTTTTGATCCCGAAATATTCCTTCAGAGCCGTATTCAGCAAATCGATCGGCTCATAAACTGCGCCTATCGTAAACTTATTGCGTAAATCCATCAACGCTATATGTATCGTCGCGAGCGCAATTTTCAAAGGCCCTGCCGCGAACATCATCGCCTTTCTCGGAGACTTGCACTTTGCCGCAAGTAGTTCCGTATGTCCCGGCCATTCCGACCCCGCAAGTTTCCAGCTCGCTTTGCTTATCGGTCCGGTCACTATAGCATCGACAACTCCACCTCGTGCAGCCTCGATTGCATCCGTACAGAATCGAAGCGACGCCTCCCCCCCCGCCTTGCTCGGCCCGTTCACAAACATCGGCACCGCGTAATCGTCATAATCCGCAAGTATTATATTGTGAGGAAAATCTCTGCTTATTTTTTCGTGCTGAGTCCTGCCCCAGAACGGCTCGATTTCCGCAAGGTCCGCCGCGTATTCAAGAAATTCATCCATCCCGAAGATAATAAATTTCACCCCCCGCCGCACATTCGGATCAAGCAATGATTTTATAATTACTTCAGGCCCGATGCCCAGCGGCTCGCCCATCGTAATGCCGATTACTATCGGCTCTTCAGGTTTTTTAATATTGTCCGGCACTTATTTGACCCCTTCTTAATGTTTTTATACGGCCTGTGTTTTTGTTTGCCGTTTTA
>JAKJEQ010000200.1 GCA_022705345.1 Planctomycetota bacterium
GCCTTGCCGTCAATCAGTTCCGGTTTCCCGCCGTTAGGTTTCGCTATAAGCGCAATCTCTTTAGACCCCGCCCCTTGGCCCGGCGTCAATTTTCCGGTTCCCGTCGTGCTTTTCAACAATCTCAAAAACTTTTTGGCAAGCTGGAGATACTGCTCCATCCTTAACGTCCCGCAATTGAATCCCAGAGCATCGATTCCCATAACAGAAAATATAGTAACGGCCATCTCGACTGTAACTCCCATCATCGTCCTGAAATCGTCGCCAGCCGCATCGAACGCAAACGATACAAACACGGGCAAATCGCTGACCGACTTTACGCCTTCAACCGCGACCTTCGCCTCATCAGCCGCCATAAACGTCTCGACCACAAACCCATCAACGCCTGCGTTCAAAAGCGCCTTCGCCTGCCTTGCGTACGCATTGCGAAGCACATCAGGTTTAAGCGTGCCCAGCGGCTCGAGAAAATCCCCGCAAGGCCCGATATCACCGATAACGTACTTTTGCCCGCCGAGGGCCAGGGCCGCTTTCCTGGCGTTTTCAACTCCCGCGGCGTTTATCTCTTCGACTTGATCCGCAAGGTTATGCCTGCCGAGCGTAATTTCATTTGCACCGAACGTATTGGTATATACCGCTCCGCTGCCTGCATCGAAGTAGCTGAGGTGAATATCCGTGATTATCTGCGGCGATTTAATATTCAAGTAATTGTTGCACTGTCCGGCCTCGGCCCCGCGAGCCATGAGTTGCGTCCCCATTGCACCATCGACAATCAGCAGACCTTCCGATAATTTTTGCCTTAGTGTTTTTGCCATTATTTTTTCTCCTGATAAATTTCATTCGCTTCAGGCGGCGTGAATAATGCCGTTACCTGCTGCGGAATCGGATTCCACAATTTAACTGAATTTAGCTTTATCTCTAAAAAGTTTTTCCCATTCGAACTTTCTGACACATTATAAATCAATTTTTGAGGAAAGGTAAAGCTGCTTTTATCAACTTTCCTGAAATCTTCCGCCTCTACATAAAATTTCGTATATATCTCGTCGCCCAGATAACCCCTCTCGAAAATCTTCAACGGCTTGGCATACAGCCAGTAACTGCCCTCATCGATAGCAAATCCCACCCCTTTCGGGTCGAATGCCACATCACCGTAAAAACAGAATTTATCGTTTTTCAGATACCATAGCCTTATCGGAAACGATTCCGTTCCTTTTTTTCCTTTTTCATCTGTATAGTGGAATTTGCACGTACCTGTCGCCTTAACTGGTTCAATATTCACGGTTTCTGTCAGCAAATTTACCTTTTCACCCCGCTTTTGTGCCGCACAACCTGAAAGAATAAAAATACACAAAATCAAACAAGCCTGTTTCAACAAACTGTTCAGATTTTCAGTTTTAAAAATTTGTATTTTTGTCATTTTATATTGTTTACTCAAACTGACCGATTTTGATAATGATATTTATATAACTCATTATTTAATAAATGATAACACACTTTATAATTTATGGTTTGAGATTGCTTCGTCGTCCCTAAACGTGACTTCTCGCAATGACAGAAGTGGCGTTTGTGTGTCATTGCGAGGCTGTCCGCAGACAGCCGTGGCAATCTCAACCGCTGAATCGGTCAGTTTGAGCAATTCACATG
>JAKJEQ010000201.1 GCA_022705345.1 Planctomycetota bacterium
GTCATTGCGAGGCGCAGGAGTTTACCCCTGCGAAGGCAGGGGCGGCAATCTCAACCGCTGAATCGGTCAGTTTGAGTTAATTACAAATTTTAAATTGATAGATTGAAGATTTGCTGACCATTAAAAAAAATCATCCTATGATCAAGCGGCGTATTTGCTCTTGTCTGCGCCGCTCAAATTCGCTTTCTGTCAGCGGCGAAGCTTTATGCAATGTCCCTTTAAGAACCTGTGAAAAATTCCTTACTATCGGTACTGCCGGCGGCTCGTTATTTTTTATTAACGGCTTTGCCTGCGTTTGAGCGGGCAATGGCAAAGCCGTTGCCTTTATATTCATTCTTCTATTCCTTTCTATTAGGTCGGCCTGTTTGACGGTCGATTTGACACAATTTGACGGTATCGAACCGTCATTTAATTCGGTCTGACAACCGTCAATTTGTTCGGCATCTTCGAAATCTTTCATAACACATTTTTCAGGCATACATAAAGGAACTATAACTCTAACTGTATGATTTTTTCCATCTCTCGGTTTATGAGCATATCCGGCCTTGATAAACTTTTTACTTTTCAGCCTTTTCAAAATCCGTTCAACACGCCGCAAAGAAATGCCAAGCATATCCGCAAGCGTTGCGTTTGAACCCCAGAAAGGCGAAGGCCAAAATCTGCACAGAGTAATCAATAAGAGTTTTTCGGCAGACTTTAAATCTTTTCTTTCAAGCAAAAATTGATACGCTTTTATGAATGGCATTGATGCCTTTGTTTTTTTATTGTTCACAGAAAAATCCTTACCGCTTATTTTTATCTTTGTCTTTTTCTTTCTGCCAGAACCGCCAGAACCGCCGACGCCGTCTCCTGATCGATTTCAGGCGTTTGGCGATTATCATTCGACGCTTCAGGCTGCCGGCTTTGCAAGTTTAACGCGATTTGAAGAATATCGACGCACGCTTTCCTGCTGGTTTCATCCGACTGGCTTTTGCAGAGACTTATCAGGACCGCCACTGCCAAAGGCGAATATTTCGCGAGCATTATTTCTGTTTGCCGTTTCAGCGCCGCCGTCCTGTATTCGAGCTCACTGCTGAATTCCCTGCTGCCAAGCCAGCTTTGCCATTGACTGTTTTTAATGTTCAATTTGCTGCAAACCGCAAGCTCATCTCCGTCGCCCTGATATAATTCGTCAATCGCTTCTTTTTGTTTTTTCTTTATCATCCTGACACCTTTGACAATCTGAAGAATTGTTACATTTCTTTATTGATATCCGCCTGCGGCAATATTTTTTCAATTGACCTCAGCCGGTATTCGTATGATATGCTCGTCCTGGTCAGCTCTTCGATTCGCTGCTGAAATATTTTCTGCGTCTCAAGCAGGCTCGTAATATCGTGCTGCAAAACCAGAAGCTGCTGCTGAAGATTGACCCACGTGCCGACTATCAAAGCCGCAAGAAACACAAGCTGTACAAGCACTGACAAATCTATCTGCTTATTAAAATTCCAATATTTATTTTTTAGTGTATCACTCATAAAAAATCCTGCCGAAGACAATA
>JAKJEQ010000202.1:0-1249 GCA_022705345.1 Planctomycetota bacterium
ACAAAAATGTCGTTGGTATGTCATTGCGAGGCTGTCCGTAGACAGCCGCGGCAATCTCAACCGCTGAATCGGTCAGTCTAAATATAAATCTTTGTACGGGAAAAATTTTATGGGAAATTTCCCTGAAAACATAGCGAAAATACTTATTTTTGCCGGCGCGGTTTTGATTTTCGTCGGTGCCGCGTTTTTTGCGCTGGCGAAAATCGGGTTTTTCAGATTGCCCGGCGATTTAGAAATGGGCGGCAAAAACTGGAAAGTTTATTTCCCCATTACGACATCGATTCTCGTTTCCATGATTCTGACTCTTGTTCTCTGGCTTATCAGCTATTTGCGAAAATAAAAATATGCTCCAGTTATTCAAAGATAAAACTTTCATCCGTTTGTGCCTTGCTGCTTTCTTTATGAGTTCCTGCCTTCAGCTTATCTGGGTTGTGATGCCTTTCGTCGTCAAAGCTATGAACGGCAGCGATACCGAGGTAGGGCTTTGCTTTATGGGACAGATGGGCGTCTATGTAGTTTTTTGCATCGTTGCAGCGATTGCCATCCACAAACTGAAACCCAAAAAAGTTCTGCTTACCAGCGCATCTGCTCAAATCGCGATAGTATGCGCAATGTTTTTAGTTATTCAGGCAGGCAGCAATATGTTTTTGAGTCCAATTATGCAGCTTGTCATTCTGATGTCTTTCATCGGGCTGATTACCGCGTTTTACTGGCCTGTCTTAATGGGCTGGATCTCGACAGGCCATGAAGGCGCAGAGCTTACCAAAAGATTAGGCCTCTATAATGTAACATGGGGAATGGCTAATATGCTGCTGCCTATTGTCGGCGGCTACCTGATGGAAATAAATTACCAGGTCCCGATTGCCGGCGCTATAGTGATGATGATTTTCTGCGTTATATCCGTATCGACTGTCAAAAAAATGAGAGGCAAGGACAGGATCGCGATTATCCAGCAGGCGCAGGCTGCCGAGGATTCGGAGCCGGCTCAAAGACAGTTTGTTATAATGTCAAGAGTCGCTTTGTGTACGGTTTTTATCTGCGTGGGAATATTCAGGAGTCAGCTTGGAATCCTTTACAAATTCGAGCTTGGTTTTGCCGAGTCTATCTACGGCTGGTCGATTTCACTGATGTGCCTTTTCAACGTCCTCTTCTTTTACATAATGGGCAAAAGCCGCTGGTGGCATTACAAAAAAAGCTTCTTCGCCGCCGTACAGGCCTTAACGGTATTTTGCCTTATACTAATAGTCGT
>JAKJEQ010000202.1:1283-1512 GCA_022705345.1 Planctomycetota bacterium
CTTTGTGCAGCTTGCTGCCGCGGGATTGACCGGCATTACTTATGCCGCAGTTTACAGTTCTCATCAGTATTACGGCGTCTCAGGCGGAGCGAATCGGTCCAGAAGAATGGCGATTCACGAAATCATTCTTGGAACAGGGTACGCTGTCGGGTCGGTTCTTGGCGGCGTTATAAGCGACCATCTCGGCAGAAACTGGCCGTATATTTTCGGTGCGATTGTAATTTCGTTA
>JAKJEQ010000203.1:0-352 GCA_022705345.1 Planctomycetota bacterium
ATCTGGGAATCCCGAAAAAGACGGGCGTGATCGTCATGCGCGTCCAGCCGGGCAGTCCAGCCGATGAAGTGGGTATTCAACCCCAGGATGTTATTCTGCAGGTGAACAAGGTCAAGATCTCCTCGGTAAAGGATTATCTACGGGAGGTGAACAAGAAGGCGGCCAGTGGAAGCGTGATGCTCCTCATCAAGAGGGGACAGGCCACCTTCTTCGTCGCGCTGCGCAAATAAAGGGGAGGCTTGCAAGCCTTTGTCGAAGCGAGTTTTGTCTGTTCTCCCATAGTTGTGTGATAGCGGGTCCCGGTCTGCTGAAGATCGCTTTATGCCGGCACGGCGGTAGGGTCGGGCCGGGG
>JAKJEQ010000203.1:370-1046 GCA_022705345.1 Planctomycetota bacterium
ACAAGCACCGGGAAGGTATCCTGTCGTGGATAAGGCGCGATGGCTTGACGACACTTATCGAATCCTGGACGATCACTTCGGAAACCTTCACTGGTGGCCCGGCGATTCTCCTCTGGAAGTCATTGTCGGGGCAATCCTGACCCAGAATACGGCCTGGAAAAATGTCGAGAAGGCCATTGCCGCCCTCAGGCGGCATGCCCTTCTTTCGGTGGCGGCGTTGGTGGAAATTCCGGAGCGTGAGCTTGCCGGGTTGATCCGTCCGTCCGGGTATTACAATGTCAAATCCCGGCGCCTCAAGGCCTTTTTTATCTTTCTTCGCGATGAGTTCCGTGGGTCCTTGGATGTCATGTTTTCCGAGGATGTCCCGATGTTGCGGCAAAAATTGCTGGGGATCAAAGGCATCGGCGCCGAAACGGCGGACAGCATCCTCCTGTATGCCGGTGGCAAACCGGTCTTTGTCGTGGACGCATACACCCGTCGGATCCTGAGCCGTCATGGCATTGTCGCCGCCCGGTCTTCCTACGGGGAAATCCAGCGCCTCTTTATGGATCACCTTCCCGCGGACGTCGCTTTGTTCAATCAATACCATGCTCTGATCGTTTATACCGGTAAAAACTATTGTCGAAAGCAGCCCCGGTGCCAGGAGTGTCCACTTTATCCCTTTTCCGTGCCGCAA
>JAKJEQ010000204.1 GCA_022705345.1 Planctomycetota bacterium
GCGGTTGAGATTGCCACGGCTGTCTGCGGACAGCCTCGCAATGACATACAAACGCCATTTTTGTCATTGCGAGAAGTCCCGTTTCGGGACGACGAAGCAATCTCAAACAAAAAAGAAAGGAGATAAATGTCATGATGCAAAGAAATAAACTATTAACAGATTATGATAAGGAACGTCTTAAAGAGATGCTGTTGCTATTGAGTATGTCAGGAAAAAAATATCCTGATCTTGAATATGAACTGGCGTGTGCAGATGTGGTTTCTTCGGGACAGATAGATAGAGATGTCCTAACGATGAATTCCACAGCGCACATTTTCGATTTGGGCAGAAAGCAAGAATTTATCGGTCAGATTGTATTTCCGAGCGATGCAGACATAGATGAAAATAAGATATCTGTATTGTCTCCGGTTGGAACGGCTTTACTCGGCTGTCGGATAGGAGACACAATAATGACAATTGTTCCTTTCGGCAAAAGGAATTTGAAAATTAATGAGATTCTGTACCAGCCGGAAGCAGCAGGACATATTTATGTATGATGTTCAGGATGAGAACCCTCGGGTCTTAATTTGCCCGGGGGTTTTCTATTCGTGGGCTTAGATTTCAATAGAGGCGTGGCGATGGGCGTGGCATTCGATGTTGACAGCGGCAGGAAGTGAAGCGATATGACACGGCGAGGTCTCGATGAGAACTGCAAGAGCGGTGGTGTCGCCGCCAAAACCTGCGGGGCCGATTCCGAGCGAATTTATTTTTTTCAAAATATTTTTTTCCATCTCGGCGTAAAACGAATCATTGTTTTTGGAATCAAGTTTTCTCAGCAATGCTTTTTTACTTAGTAAACAGCTCTGTTCGAAATTGCCGCCAAGACCTACACCAATAACAAATGGCGGACATGCGTCAGCGCCTGCATTGGCAACTGTTTCGACAACCCAGTCGGAAATTTTGTCGGTGGTATCTGTGGGCAGAAACATTTTGAACTGACTTTTGTTTTCGCATCCGCCGCCTTTGGCCATTAAC
>JAKJEQ010000205.1:0-321 GCA_022705345.1 Planctomycetota bacterium
TGCTCCATCACATGCTCCAGCTCTCGAACATTCCCGGGCCAGGCATAATCCATAAACCGACCGAGAACCTCCCCGGATATCCCCTCGATCGTCTTGTGAAACCGGTCGTTGAACATCCGCCGAAAATGGTCCACCAACAACGGCAAATCCTCCAGACGCTCCCGCAAAGGCGGCAGATTTACTTCCACCACCTTCAACCGATAGTACAAATCCTGTCGAAACTCGCCTCTTTTGACTTTCTCTTTCAAATCCCGGTTCGTGCAGGCGATCACCCGAACATCCACTTTCCGCGATGTCGATTCTCCGACCCGCTCAAAGGTC
>JAKJEQ010000205.1:369-1004 GCA_022705345.1 Planctomycetota bacterium
TTCTCCTGAAGCACCCGCAAAAGCTTCAGCTGAATCATCGGAGAGATGTCTCCGATTTCATCCAGCAGAATCGTCCCCCCGTCGGCCGCCGCAAAACGCCCCTGCTTGTCTTTCACCGCCCCGGTAAACGCCCCCTTCACATGGCCGAACAGCTCGCTCTCCAGCAAGCTCTCCGCCAGCGCCGAACAGTTCACGGTCACAAACGGCCGAAACGCACGGTTCCCGCTGTAATGCAGCGCCCGAGCCACCAGTTCCTTCCCCGTTCCGCTCTCGCCGGTCACCAATACCGTCGTTTCCATGTCCGCCAAATCTTCCAGCAGATTGTAAATGTCCTGCATGGTCTTGTTCCGGCCAATGAGGTTCTGAAAAGAGTTGCGCTCTCGCAACTCCCGCTCCACGTCACGGATCAGGGTGATGTCCCGAATGACCAGCACCGCCCCCAAAAAGTTCCCCAACGGATCCATCAACGGTGAACTCGACACGCTCACCACCTGCTGAGGACGAGACTTATGCCCGCATTCAATCCGGTATTCGCGCACCGCCGTCTTCTTCTCCAGCGTCTGTTTCAACACGGCTCGGCAGGCTTGACCGCACTTCGTCTGGCACGATGATAACGGCTTCCCCGCGATCCCCTT
>JAKJEQ010000206.1 GCA_022705345.1 Planctomycetota bacterium
CCTATACTATGACATATGCTATTGGATAGCGCAAGTCTTATTTTTGCTGGCGCGCGAGAATTTTTTCAAAAGCGTATAAATCAGTGATTTTACAACTAATTTCACGAGATGATAATTCCGGGTTAAATGTTGCATACTCAAGAATTTTGTCAATCTCATCAGGCAATAATTGGTTCCATGTCTTTGCTCTATAAGGCTTATTATCTTCCAAACCGTTAATGCCCATTGATTTCATTTTACGCCGCGGTAATACGTACTTGGCGGAATATCATACTTTTTCAAAGCTGAAGCTGTGTCCATTTCAGAACCTTCAACTAATCTTATGAATTTGAGTTTTTCATTTCTACTCATACGCTTATATCTTTCTCTTTCACATACCAAGACTTTTTTTATATCTTTGTACTTCGAGAATGGCTTCAGCCAGAGATTCTTTAAGCTGCTGATTTTCATATTTGAGCTTTTTTACTTCATCGGAAGTTGCATCACGCAGCGTTTCTTTGGTCAGGCCGTTTTTGCCGGCTTCAAGAAATTCCTTTGACCATTTGTAATACATTGAAACAGCGATGCTTTCTCTTCTGCAAATATCTGAGATGGGTATTTCACCTCGAAGAGCTTCGAGTACTATTCTGATTTTTTCTTCAGCGGTGAATTTACGGCGTGTAGCTTTTCTGATTTGCGAAATAACATTTTTTGGATCACTCATTTTTACAACTCCTGTAATAAAAATAATATTATATTATAGGAGCCGAAAAGTCGATTTAAATTCTTCCCCATGGGGAAGAACCCAAACCCTCTCTTAACTTAAGCAGCTATACTGTGCCATTTCTCCTGACGGCAAACACAGGTTGCTTATGCCACACTCGTTGAGCAAATGCATAAGCTCAAGCTCTTTGGAAAATTCATAGGCGAAAATATTAGATTGGCAAATATAAAATCGCGTCATGCCGAGGCTTTTGTGGCAGAAAGATTAGCTTCTGAAATAAGCACGACAACAG
>JAKJEQ010000207.1 GCA_022705345.1 Planctomycetota bacterium
TTCTGATTTTGCAGGCTATAATCTTTATCGTTCAGTTAAGTCAGGTTCGGATTACTTCCCATTGAATGGTACAACCCCTCTGACAGACCCATATTTCTCGGACATCTATATTATTTATGGCACAAAATATTATTATGTTGTTAAAGCCGTTGACACTTCACAAAACGAATCTTATGCTTCCCAAGAAGTTACCGCAATTCCAAGAATTTATGGCGATTTTGATAACAGCCATGCAGTCAACTTGTTGGATTTAGATTATTTGTATGATTACTGGCTGTTGAACGATTGCGGCCAAACAGAGGACATCGATATCGACGACAACTGCACGGTCAATTTCGTCGAGTTTTCAGAAATGGCTGAAAACTGGCTCAAGCAGTAGTTACTCGCTGTCTTTAGAATTTATAAATTCTTCCAGTCCATTTACATCGCCGGAAATTATTTTCCGGGCATCGGCAATTTCTTTTGAAAGATAATAAGTTCGGCCAAATCGCAAACCCGCATCCTCTTTTACGCTGTCATTCACATCTTCGATTGCCAGCGATATACATTTATTCGGATACAATTCGGCAAAATCAATCGCAGTCAAAACTCCCGTTGAGAAACCTACAATATGCGCTTTGCGAATTCCTAAAAACCACATTAATTTTTTCAAATCTTCGGCGTGCAGAAATTTTTCGCCTGGTAACTGCCGGTCTGTTTTGCCGTAACCTCTCAAATCATATCGAACCGCTAAATGATTTTTCGCAAGTGTAACGAACAACTGAGTCACATTAGAATCCGTACTTACGAGAATAACCGGCGTGCCGGCGCCCGCAATTTCATAATAAAAATAAGCGTCGCCTATATCGACGTATTTTTTCGCAACACCGAGGTTCGCATCGGAAATGGTAATATTGACGTTACTCAAACTGACCGATTCAGCGGTTGAGATTGCCGCGGCTGTCTGCGGACAGCCTCGCAATGACATACAAACGCC
>JAKJEQ010000208.1:0-559 GCA_022705345.1 Planctomycetota bacterium
GACCAAAGGAGATTAAATTGAAATATGTATCGGAGAATTGGAACAAGGAAGGAGATTTGAATGAATATGTAAAGGGAATGATTAAGGAAAAAGGTCAAGATGATTATGAGGTTGAGAAATCTTTTGGTACTACTCCAAGACAGTTAACTGACTTACTAGGAAGTCTATGTGATTTAACTAGTGGAAGTGGAGATAAAGGAACGCCTGTTGTCTTGATCCAGGGCTATTTTGACGACTATACAGCAGAATAACCTATATAGCTCTACTGTCGTATGCCCAATGAAGTAAAGCTTGTCTCTGTTTAGGTCTGCAGCTGTAGTCGCCAGGGGTACAGTTCTTTAGAACTGCAATGTAGTGTCTCTTGATACCTTTCCATCTTTTAATCTGTCTTTCATCTTCTGGAGGTATTCTTCTTCCCATATAGTATCTGCAGTACCACTGAAACCATCCTCTTGGATCATCTTTGTATATCCATCCTTTTGCTTTCCAGGTATTTAAAGGTAGACTTGCGTCTACTTTGAAATAATTTAAAGAGATGTCTTTTTTCTCAGGGGAGAGT
>JAKJEQ010000208.1:581-937 GCA_022705345.1 Planctomycetota bacterium
GAAATTCTTTTTGACAATCAGTAAGGTATTTACCTCCAAAAACACCTAATTCCAACATTTCTTTTGGTGTCAGCTCTGGTTTAAATTCAGGGTCAAAATTCTTTCCAATAGGTTCTATGAGATAGTAGATATATCCCTTTTGCATTTTGTCATTTACAACAACCTTTTTGTGCATTTACAATGCTACTCTTTTGTTCTGAAAGAATTTGATGTAAAGAATAGGCAAGATACCTACAGTATTGAATACTAGGATACATACATACCATGTAAGTTGGTTATTTTTTGCTGCTTTCCATAGTGCTATGGCTTTCCAAACACTCTCCCAGACAGATAGTAGAAGTATCCAAGGTACATAC
>JAKJEQ010000209.1 GCA_022705345.1 Planctomycetota bacterium
AGCGCGATTTCTCCCGTCTGCGGCTCCCGGATGAGCAATTTCGCGGGCAAATCGTCAAGTTGGATTTTGGGGCCGGATGACAGGATAAAAATTTCTTCCAGCGTGTTTTCGAGTTCACGCACATTGCCGGGCCAGCGGTAACGGCGAAGGGCGTCCATAACTTCCGGGCCGATTTGAGGGACTTCCATCTGTAATTTCTTGCCAATTTTTTCGCGAAAATGGGACACAAGCAGGGGCAGGTCGTCCATGCGGTCGCGCAAGGACGGCAGGTTGATGGACAGGACTTCCAACCGGTAATACAGGTCTTTGCGGAAGGTGCCTTCCTCTACACAGAGCCGCAGGTTCCGGTTGGTGGCGACAATCGTTCGCACATCCACGGTTCGGGTCTTGGTGCCGCCCACTCGTTCAATGACCCCGTCCTGCAACACGCGCAGCAGTTTCGCCTGGCTGTCCAAACGCATATCGCCGATTTCATCGAGGAACAGCGTGCCGCCATCAGCCAGTTCGAACTTGCCCGGCCGGGCCGCTTCCGCCCCGGTAAACGCTCCCTTTTCGTGACCGAACAGTTCGGATTCCACGAGGGTCTCGGGGATGGCGGCACAGTTGACCACGATAAAGGGTTTTTGTGCCCGCGCTCCCTTGAAGTGAATGTGCCTGGCGATAAGTTCCTTGCCCGTGCCGGATTCGCCCTGGATGAGAACCGTACTCGATACCGCCACCGCGCGCCGGGTCCGTTCATAGACGTGGTGCATGACCGTACTCTTGCCGATTATATTTCCCAGGGAAACCGACTCATCCACCAGTTTGGCCAGCAGCTTATTCTGAAAGCGCAAGGCGTGACGTTCGCAGGTGCGATTCATGACCAGCAGCAGTTCTTCCTTGTCAAAAGGCTTTTCAAG
>JAKJEQ010000020.1:0-8656 GCA_022705345.1 Planctomycetota bacterium
GAAACTTTCAGCCAGACCCTTGCCAAAAAAATCACCATTGGCGATGAGTCAGAAACAACCGAAGAGATTGCCAAAACAGAAAATCCTGACATCATCATCCCCCAGGATCAGGCCGCTCTACCAGCCGTTTTAGTTCAAAATGTTGGCACAGACATAAAGGTTGAGAACCTAACAGATGAAACTTCTTCAGAAATAGAAATTCCTTCCAGCGGAGCTGAAAAGACGGAAACGCGGCAATTATCACCGCCGAAAACAATATGCCGAAAGCGCCGATTCTCAGCGAAATCGAATCCGAGCCGAGCGCCGCTGCGCAAGTCACAGCAGAAACACCGGTTGCCGGCGCAGCACAAACATTTACTCTCGATAATAAAGACGATTCTGAAATAGAACTCCAAAATAATGACGAAGCCCCCCAGAACACCGCTTCACAAACAACGCCGCAGCCGGTTATCAATAAATCTGAAGCAACTGATATAAACATCGAAAATCAGGCAGCAGAAATCGCAGCCGAACAGCCAATCGATGCTGCCGCGCTGCAGGAAAATGATTCTCTTACGCAGGCAATCAATTTTGCGCCTGTTGTGCAGAAAGTTAATAAGGATCAAATACAGGAAACATTAGAACCGGTTGCAAAAAATAATGACATTGATGTTTCCGCTGAAATTGAAACAGGCCTTAATAGCGATATCACTGCGTCGGCCAAAATAAACACGCCGGAAACAGCCGAACTGCGTCCTCCCTTAAACCGCGAAACGGCCGCAAGTATTACGAGTCAGATTCAGGAATCGATTTATACATCTTACAACGCCGACAGCCGGGAAGTTACAATTCGTCTTAGTCCTCCGGAGCTCGGCAAAGTCGCGATAAAATTTTCTGAAGAAAACAACGAAATTCAGGGTGTGATGCACGTCGATGAGCTGCATACCAAAAACCAGATTCAAAAAGAGCTTCCGGAAATTATCCAGAGCCTTCAGGAAAGCGGAATCGCGGTAAAAAAAATCGAAGTAGTACTATCCAGCAACCAGGAGCAGCAGACATTGAAAGACCAATCGACATATTCAGACCAGAGCGGCTATTCTCAGCAGCAGCAAAACACTTCAAATCCCCAGCCGCAAAAAAGCGGCAGCCTATACAGCCAATGGAACGCTTTTTCCGAATCCGTTTCCGCCATTGCTGAACCATTTATGCAATTTAGCGGAACTACAGTAAATATGCTGGCATAATTAACAAAAAATTGTTAAAAAACCTGAATGAAAATATTCGGTACAGTTCAGCCATTTGTTGAGTCTGCGGACAGTTCTTTCAGGATCGGCAGGCTTGTAGCCAATTACGAGTTTTATAACGCGCTTTTTCGGCACAGCGATTTCGACGAATTTCATATTTTTTGTCCCACCTTCAATAATTGCAGATTAACAAGCGAAAAAATCGCTCAGGAAAATTTTACCCAGGTACAGAAAAACAGAATAAAAATCTTTCACATCTCCTCACTCAAACAAACAATAGCCGAAAACAGCTATCATATTTTCCATCTCGGCGGATGGGGCTTTTTTTACCCCGGCCTGGCGCATTTCCGCAATTGCCATTCGCCGAAAATGTTCCCGATAACAGGCGTTACTCACTCGCTCAACGCCAAAGAATCTGCTTTTCACGCCCTGAAAGTCTGCATGGCTCCGACAATGCCGTTCGACTCGATTGTATGCACCAGCAATTGCGGCAAAAAAGTCCTGCAAAATCTTTTCGCGCAGGCACAGGAGAATTTCAAACTATCAGGCGCGAAATATCACGGCCGAATGGATGTAATCCCGCTTGGAATTGACGATGCATACAGAAAAATCCCGGACAGAGCCGAAAGCAGAAAACTGCTCGGCATCGATAACGACTCGTTTGTGATACTCGTTCTGGGCAGGCTCGAAACGAATAATAAAATGGACATATTGCCGTTTTTGCAATGCGTCAAAAATTTCATCCAAAAAAATAACGGCAAAAAAATAAATCTCATCATCGCAGGCGCCGCAGATAATCAGGCGCAGAAATTCATTAAAGACGCCCTTAAAGAAAATCAGCTTGAAACTGCCGCAAAAATGTTTAACAATTTCGAAGACAGCTTAAAAACGCATCTTTACAGCGCAGCCAGCGTCTATGCCTCGCCAATCGATAATTTGCAGGAAACCTTCGGCATTTCCGTCGTTGAAGCAATGGCCCACCGATGCACACCGGTAATAAGCGATTTCGACGGCTATTCCGAAATCGTCGATCAAAATGTAAACGGCATCAAAATTCCAACTTACTGGGCCGATGCGGCAGACGATTTTCGCGATGTATCGGAAATAATGAATTTCCCGACACATCAGCTTCTATTAAGCCAGTCGATTGCGGTTGATTTTGAAAAAATGTCAGAGGCGTTTCAATACCTGCTCGATAATCGCGCAAAATGCGACGAGTTTGGAAAAGAAGCCCGAAAAAAAGCTGAGCAAAAGTATTTCTGGTCGGACATAATCAAACAATACTGTAATTTATGGGATGAGCTTGCTAAACAGGCGCAGGAAAATAAAGCGGAAATAAAAAAATCGAAGAACCCGTGGGAAGTTGACTACTGGTCGGTCTTTTCGCATTATCCTTCGAAAATCATTTCCGCAGACACAAAAATATCATTAACCGAGTTCGGCAAAGAAATCCTTATTTCAGGAAAAATCCCGGTTCCTTATTCAGATATCAGCGCAAGCGTCATCATTCCGCAGCTCGTTTCGGCAGGCATAAAAAACATCGATCAAAAAACTATAACAGCCGGTCAATTTTCAAAAGCCTTAAAGAACAATGCCGAAATATCCGATTCGACTGCTATGTATTATCTATTGTGGATGACAAAATATAACCTTATAAAAATCGTCGAATGAAAAAAAACGTCTCCATAATCGTTCCGACACATAATCGGCCTCAAACTCTGGCTCGCGCATTGGACAGCATCTCCCGCCAGACATATAAATCCATCGAAGTGATAGTTGTTAATGACGGCGGATGCGATGTTCAGGATATCATTAACGCATTTTCCGAAAAAATCGAAATAAAATATTTCATTCATCAGACCAGCAAAGGCCCCGGCGCAGCCCGCAATACTGCGATCGAAAACGCCGGAGGAAAATACATCACCTATCTCGATGACGACGACATAATCTATCCCGAGCACATTCAGACTCTGGCCGATTTTCTGGAAGCATCCGAATATAAAGCCGCTTACACTGACGCGTACCGCATCCTTCAGGAAGAAAGAAACGGCAAATATGAAATCATCGCAAAAGAAATTTTTCATTCGCAGGATTTCAACCGCGATTATTTTCTTGTCGCAAGCTACATCGCCGTACAAAGTATAATGCATCAAAAGGCCTGTTTCGAGAAATCCGGTTATTTCGATGCCTCGTTAACCACGCATGAAGACCTCGACTTATGGATTCGCCTGTCGCACTGGTACGATTTCGCGCATATAAAGAAAGTCACATCCGAGTTCCACGAAAAAAACGACGGCGTTTCCCAAACCGGCTCCGACAAACAAAGGCGTTTGGACAATCTCGAATTGATTTACAAAAGATACAGCCGGTGGGCATCGCCAAAAATTCAATTTCTTCAGAGCAGAGTTCTGCAGCGCATGTACGGCAATTACGGAATCGAAATGCCGAAACGCCTGAAAGAAAATTCTTAAACTAACCTGCCAAGCTCCTGCACGACCTTTGAAATAACCGGCTGCCAGTTGCCTGTTTCCTGTTGGCGGAAGAGCCGCATAGTAGGATACCAGCACGTCGTTTCGCCTTTGAGCCCCCATCTCCAGTCCGGCACTTTCGGCAGAAGCGTCCAGACATTAACACCCATAACACCCGCAAAATGAACAGTCGAATTATCAATAGAAATTACCAGATCCATCGCGGCGGTTTGAGCCGCAAAACTGTCCAGGTCTGTAAATGGGTTGACGGTTTCATCTTTTATTATTTCTATTCCCAGTTGCTGGTGAATTTCCTGCAATTGTTTTTGGCATTGCCCGTATTGCAGGCTGACAAATTTTACTCCCGGAATTTTCAGAATCGGCTCCCAGTAAGGCAAATCTATCGACCTTTTAGATCCTTCCTGAACGTTGCCGCTTTTCCAGCTAATCCCCGCAAGCAGAACATTTTTGCCATCCTTATATTTGCCGCGCAAGTTTTGCCGCAATTTTTCATCAGGTACAAGATGCGGCTTGATTTCCTGCGGCCAGCCTAACGCATTCGGAATGGAACACATAGGAATCTGATGCGTTATCGAATCGCACATCAGCAATTCGGCCGGCGGCTCGGTTCGCCCCACAACCGGTATGTGCGGAAAACTTCTCTGCAGAAGCCCGACAAGTCGATTATCGCATTCAATCACAACTTTGATGCCCTTTGCCGTGATGTGCGGTATCAAACCCGAAAACTGCACCTCATCGCCAATCCCCTGCTCACCCCAGACAAGTAATTTTCCTGTAATCGGCGAACCATCCCACAAGCTCTGCCTGAAAGGCCGCTGCGGAGTCGAAAAACCCGTGTTCTTCCACCGCCACTCAAATTCATTCCACCCTTTTTTGAACTGCCCAGTCAAAATCAGCGCAAGCGAAAGATTATGATGAGGCGGCGCGGATTGCGGCTCGATTTCAATCGCTTTTTCAAAAGCGGCAATCGCTTCATCGAACCGCCCAAGCTCCATCATCGCGTTTCCGAGATTATTGTGAAATTCGGCAACATCAGGTTTCAGTTCGATCGCTTTTTGAAGATTTTCCGCCGCCTGCGCAAATTTGCCTTGCACCAAGAAAGTCATTCCAAGATTGCCGAACGCTTCGACATACCCGGGATCGATGCTTATTGCTTTTTTTAAAGCCCCCGTCGATTCGGCAAATTTCCCCTGCTTTTTAAGAACAAGCCCGAGATTATTATGCGCCTGCTTGAAATCCTTCTGCAAAGATACAGCTTTTGCGAAAGCCGCCCGCGCATGCTCAAGATTGCCCTGCCGCATTTCGGCTACACCGAGATTATTACAAATTTTCGCCGAATCGGGTTTGAGCATCGCCGCCCTGCCGAACAGTTCAGCGGCCTGGGAAAATTTATTCTGATTAGCGTAAATCAACCCGAGCATCTGCAGCGCTTCGAGATTGTTCGGAGCCTTTTCAAGAATCCCGGCGCAAAGGCTCTCTGCTTTGGGGATATTCCCGCCTTTGAATGCTGAAAGCGCCACGTCAACTATTTCTTGAATTTCCCTATCTGTCGAATCAGGCCGCAAGATTAAACTCCAAATCAATTCTTATATTCTATATTTCCCCCACAATCTCACAAGATTTAATTGTAAAAAATCTTGAATATTCGAAACGAGAATTATATCATCATCTGCAAACATCAAAAAGGATTGAAGATGTCAAATAATAATGCAGCTAATGATAAACCGCAAAACGGCCCGCCAAAATTTCTCATCGAAGCCGCCAGCGCAATTAACCGCGGCGAGCACGACAAAGCCATCGAAATATTCAAGCAAAATATTGAATCGAACCGTTTTATGGCATACTGCGGACTTGGCGATGTGTACAGGGGCAAAGGCAACTACGCCGAAGCCCTCAAATGGCTCAATAAAGCTTATGAATACAATCCAGATTCAACACATGTCATCGAAAGCATAGGACTTGTGCTGACCCGGCTCAACCACAATGAAACAGCAATTGACTTTATGTGCAAAGCCTTGAGAAAGCAGAAAACGATTCTTGGCGTTCGCGAGATGGCCGAAGCAATGCGAAAACAGGGAAAAGGGCAAAATGCCGCCGAAGTTCTTGAAAAAATGATCGCTAAAAAGCCCCAGGCGATCGACTTAATGTTCGAACTTGCGATGTTGTATGAACATTTGTTTCAAAATGATTTGGCAGAACAGTTGTTTTTAAAAATCCTCAAAACAAACAAAAACGCAATAACATATCACAGGCTCGGGTGCCTTTATGTGAGAACCGGGCGTATGAGTGACGCAATTGTTTGTCAGAAAGAAGCTCTTAAACTCCAGCCGGGCGATAACAGGTTCCTGAATTTCCTCGCGGCCGCTTATATAAAATCCGGGCAAATACGTGAAGCTACGAAAGTACTGGAGGAAGCGGTAAATAAGGATTCTGTCGATTTCTTTATCCATTCCACTTATATTTATCACCTTCATTTAGTTCCGGAAATAGACCAGCAGACGATTTTCGAAGCACATAAACAATGGGGAATCAGGCAGGCTCCGATGTCCCTGGCAAATTTAAACCACAGCAACAATCCCGACCCCAATCGTAAACTCCGGATCGGCTACATTTCCCCGGATTTCCGCCGTCACTCTGTGGGTTATATCTTTGACAAGCTTCTTACAGAACACGACCGCGATGATTTTGAGCTATATGGTTATGCGAATGTCGAAATGCCCGACGCTATGACCCCTAAATTTATGAAAATGTTTTATAAATATCGGAATATATTCGGGGTAGATGATGACGCAGCGGCAAAAGTAATTATGGAAGACGGCATCGATATCTTGATCGACCTTGCCGGCCACACGACCAACAATCGCCTGCTTGTGCTGGCGCGTAAACCGGCGCCGATACAGGTTACTTACCTCGGTTATTTCGATACCACCGGCATGCAGCAGGTCGACTATATTATAACCGATGAACTTCTTAATCCCCCCGATTCGCAAAAGTATTACGTAGAGCGGTTCGCATATTTGCCCGGAGGCGTCTGTTTTCACCATCCTCACATAGATCTTGAAGTAGGTCCCGCCCCTATCGTTAAAAATGGATATCCCACATTCGGCGTTTTTACGAATAACCTGAGATTTAACAGCAAACTCCTGCAAACATGGGCGGAAATTCTAAAAAATGTCCCGGATTCTCGGTTATTGATTGGTTTTGACGGAGGCGACGACCCTTCCGTTCAGACCACTTTTCACAGAGATTTTGAAAAATTTGGGGTTGCCAAAGAAAGAATCAGATTCAGCGGACGAAAGAGTTATGAAGAATACATGGCTCAATATTCGGGCATTGACATTTCCCTCGATACTTTTCCCGAAAACGGCGGCTCAACCATCTGCGATTCATTATATATGGGCGTTCCGGTCATTTCCCAGTATGGTTCGCACATGAATGCGAGAGTCGGCCTGACAATTCTAAACAGAACAGGCCTTGGCGAATATGCCGCTCCGGCAGCTTCCCAATATATCGCAAAAGCCGTAGAATTAACCAAAGACAAGGATAAAATTGTCAAAATCAGGGCTTCGCTGCGAAACAAAATGATAAACAGCCCTCTATGCAATTCCAAACGTCTGGCGAAAGAAGTAGAAGCTGCTTACAGGCAAATGTGGCTAAAATGGTGCGATAAACAATCTAATTCCTGAATTTATCGCAAATAGCAATATTATCGGACATAAATCCGTCAGCCTTTCTATGACAAAAAAATTTCTCTTAAAAATTTTAAAAATTTTTAAAAATTTTGGGTCCTCTTTTCATATCAAAATCGTTTTCAACACGTTAATCGAAGATATTAGGAGACGTTAAAATTTTTGTTATTTATCTTAACAAGTTAACTCTTAAAAAAAGCCATTATCAGTATGAAAAACCCTGTTTTTCGCTAACCTATATTACTCTTCTTATCCAAATTCAAAACACCCCTTAAGTTTTTCAAATCTCCATCGAAAATCACTTTGTATAGGAATTTTTTCGCCTCGATGTGCTTGTAGCGCGTTGAAGTGGGAATCAAGGCTTGACAGGGCCTAAAAAGGTAAACGTTTATTTTTTAAGGAGTCAAAACCATGTTAGCGATTAAAAACAACATTATGGCAAGTAACGCTGCCAGACACTTAGGCAAGGCTTATGACAGCCTGTCGACTAGTGTTGAAAGACTTGCATCCGGCCTTCGTATAAATAGTGCAAAGGACGATGCAGCAGGTTTGGCCGTTCGCGAATTGGTTCGTGCTGACGTTGCTGTTTTACAGCAGGGAGCACGTAACGCACAGGACGGTATCAGTATGTTACAAACGATGGAAGGTGCGATGGGCGTTATAGATGACAACCTGATCAGAATGAAGGAACTTGCTGAACAGGCTGCCACAGGCTCTTATTCTACAGCCCAGAGAACTATTATGAACGCTGAGTTTGCTGAAATGGCCGATGAAATTGACAGAATCGCCGGCGCTACAGCATTCAACGGCATTAAAATGTTAACGACAGCAGACAACGCTGATGACGTTGAAATTCACGTCGGTACAGAAGAAACAATCACAGTTGCAAGACAGGATATGACCACAGATGGTGCACTTGACATTGCAGTAGGTAATGTTGGCGCAACTCTCGTTGCTTCAAGCGCTGTTACAGGATTAGACCAGACATATCTTACGATTTCAGATGTCGCTGCTGCAAGCGCAACAGATACTGTTAAATTAAGCATTACATTCAGCGATACAAACGCGAGTGTTGATGAAGAGACAGTTGAGGTTTCTTTTGCGATTACAGATGGCGGATCAAAGGACTACACTCTCCAGGAAGTTATCGATGCAATTAACCTTGCAAGCCAGAACCTCGGTAACGGCACAGACGGCAATTCTCTCAATTACCAGATGGCTTCAGCCAAAACCGATACAAACGGAAACTATTTCC
>JAKJEQ010000020.1:8681-18653 GCA_022705345.1 Planctomycetota bacterium
ATGTAGCTGTCACTGTTCAAGCTATTGGTACCGCCGCTGACACCGCCTGCGATCTTCAACTTATCGGCTTCATTGCTGCCGCAGCAGACTTTACAACAGCTTCAGACGCTGTTGGAAGCTTTGATGCAGTCGCAGTTGGCGAAGGCATCAACATTCTGACCGCTACAGCCGCTCAATCAGCTTTGACGTCAGTAGGCAATGCGATTGGAATCAAAGACGCAGCACGTGCGGCATTCGGTTATAAGATGAACCGTCTCGAAAGCACGATATCGATTCTCGATATTCAGGCTGAGAACCTGATGTCTGCTGAAAGCCGTATATCTGACGTTGACGTTGCTACCGAAATGGCAGCGCTGACCAGAACACAAGTGCTTTCTCAAGCGGGTATCGCGATGTTGTCTCAGGCTAATTCAATGCCTCAGATGGCTCTTTCATTACTCAGGTAATTCGAGTATATTTTCAAATATCAGGGGGATGGTCAAAAAAGCCATCCCCTTTTTTAAAGCTATCATACAATTAAATAAAAGCAACCTCTTAAAATTGTCATTGCGAGGAGTTTTTGTGGTTTTAGCCCCAAAACGACGAAGCAATCTCAATTCTTCGAATTATTAGAGGTTTCCTAAATAAATGGAGTGGACATAATGAAGGGTTACGAAACATATCAGGAGAACTCGATAACGACACAGAGCCAGGGCCGACTCGTGGTCATGCTCTACGAAGGAGCTATTAAATTCTTAAAACGTGCCGTCATTGAAATTCAGGCCCAGGATTTCGAAGCAAAAAGCAACTATCTTCGCAAATCAGAGGACATCATAAACGAATTGAATACCGTTCTGGACATGGAGGCCGGCGGCGAAATAGCGACAAACCTCCGTGCGCTTTACATGTTTATGATTCGCCATATCCACGAGGCTAACGCGAAAAACGACACTCAAAAGCTGGAAGAAGTAATCAAACTTTTGGACGAATTGAACCAGAGCTGGAAAGCCATTTCCGTCTAAAACTTTAAATATCTGTTTAATATTGCGACACTTTCCCTTTTTGCCGCGTTTGCATTCTTCTTTTATTCGCGTCTGAACAGCCTTTTTCCCCACTGGCACATTTATTGCACCTTTTACCAAGCATTTGAATGAGAACCTGATAGAAAATGCGCCAAAAATCTAAAAAACAAAGCCGCGAACCGGAAACAAAAGACGCGTTCAAAGGCATGAAATTCAACCAGTGGGCCGCTGAACATCTGCCTCAATGGATAAAAGAAGCCGAGGCCGCCATTGACAACAACCAGATTGATAAGGCAGGTTCAATTTTAGAAGAAAAATTTGTCAATGATTATCTCCGCCAAACCTCCGGCACAAACAAAATTTTCAGTATGTATCATATTGCAGGCCTGTTAAAAAACACCAATCAAATATTCAGAGCCGAGCAGATGTATGAAGATCTCTTGAAAATGAATAATCATTCAGCGGTTTTCAATGAATTGGCGGATATATTCAGAAAAACCGGGCGAATCGGAAAAGCCGTTATTTATTTAAAAAGAGCGATGGATTTAAACCCAAACCAGCCGCTTCTCTCCGGCAATCTTTCATCCAATTTGATTAATCTCGGCCAAGTGGAAACCGCGATTAAAATAGAGCGAGAATTGGTCAAAAAACGTCCTGACGATAATTTTGTTTTCTCGAATCTGCTGCTTCACATGCACTATTTGCCGCAGATAGATCGTTCCGCTTTTTTTGACGAATCGACAAAATGGGCCAAAAGAAATGTGCCCCTCAGTATGGCCAAAACCAATCACCGCAATAATCCCGACCCCAACCGAAAGCTGAAAATCGGCTACATCTCGCCGGATTTCCGCAATCATTCGGTAACATATTTTTTCGAGCCCCTGCTCGATGCGCACAATCGCGACAGCGTCGAAGTTTACGGCTACGGCAACGTTAGTCTCTATGACGATACGACAGAACGGCTGAAAAGCAAATTCGACCAATATAGAAATGTCCGTCCGCTCGATGATAAGCAAACAGCGGAGTTGATAGAAAACGACCAAATTGACATTCTTGTCGATTTGGCAGGGCATTCCGCCGATTCAAAAATTTATGCCATGGCATATAAGCCCGCTCCAATCCAGGCTACATGGTGCGGCTATCCAGACACGACAGGCATGAGCCAGATTGATTACAGGATCACAGACGCCATTGCAGACCCGCCCGGAAGCGAAAAATACTATTCTGAAAAATTAATGTATCTTCCTGACATTTTCCTCTGTTACGGCCCCGGCGGCATACAACCCGCCATCGCCCCATCACCGGTTGTAACGAATAAACATATCACTTTCGGCTGTTTCAACAATAGCTGTAAAATTAACCCGTTTATTATAGGACTCTGGGCAAAAATATTGCACCAGGTCCCCAATTCTAATCTTCTATTAAAATTTAAATCCGGTCAGGATGACGAGATTCGCCAGATATTTCTTAAAAAATTCGAGGACGAAGGAATAACAAAAGACAGAATCGCCATTTGCGGCTGGCTGCAATCGCCCGCCGACCTCGAACTTTATAACAGGGTCGATATCGCTCTGGACACGTTTCCATACAACGGCACAACTACAACATGCCAGGCCCTTTTGATGGGTGTGCCTGTTATTTCGATTGTCGGAGAGCATCACATGTCAAGAGTAGGCCTGAGCATATTAACAAACCTCGGCTTTGAGTTTTTCGCAGCCCCAACACCCGAGCAATACATCGCAAGAGCTGTTGCACTTGCGTCAAAACCCGATTCTCTGGCTAAAATCAGGAATACAATGCGAGATAGAATGCGCGCAAGTTCGCTCTGCAATAAAGCTGTATTCGCCAAAAGAATGGAAGATGCTTACAGGCAAATGTGGCACATATGGTGCCAAAAACATAATAACGTATTGTTTAAGACTTCAGCACAGCAATTATGACTAAATCCCCAAAAGACATCAAAACTCTTCTCGAAAAAGTTAAAACTTCTTTCAATGAAGGCAAAATCGACGATGCGGCTGAATTTCTTTCAAATGCGGCAAAAAAAATATCTGAAGCTTCCGATTTATCCTCCTGCGAAAAATTTCTGTGCGAAAAATTCGGACAGCATCTGCTTTCGACGGGCGAAATAGACATTGCGGTTGATTCGCTGGACAAATTGACCCAGATCCATCCATGGAAAGCCGACATGCATTCGCAAACTCTCGCAAGCCTCCATTATCTGCCTGATATCGATCAGCAAACAATTTTTGAGGAACACAAGAAATGGGCAAATATCAATGCCCCCGCCGAAAACACCGAAAATTTCCATGACAACGACCCAGACCCCCGCCGCAAACTTCGAATCGGCTATATTTCCCCGGATTTCCGATTGCATCCTCTGGCCTTTTTGATTAGTCCGATTATCTGCGGCCACGACAGAAAAAACTTCGAAATTTATGGCTACGCCAATGTCGGCAAAATTGAACCGACAACTGAACATATCAAATCCAAATGTGATTTTTACCGAAACATCTACGGCGTTGATGCCCGGCAGATAGTCGAAATCATAAAAGAGGACAAAATCGACATTCTCGTCGAGCTTGCCGGCCACGCAAATGGCAATTCGCTTGAAGTTTTGGCGTATAAACCCGCTCCCATTCAGGTTTCTTATTTAGGTTACCCCGGCACAACAGGCATGACCCAAATCGATTATCGTTTCACAGATGAAATCCTCAATCCCCCGCAATCGCAAAAATTTTATACAGAAGAACTGGTTTATCTGCCACAACCTTTGGCATGTTTCAGCAGCACAAATATACCGGTTGCGCCTCTGCCTGCCGAAAAGAACGGCTTTATTACTTTCGGTGCTTTTCAGACCAATTTTAAAATAAATTCGGATGTAATTCGGCTTTGGTCAAAAATTTTGAATTTAAATCCCGCCTCACGCTTAATTTTGAGATTCGCAAAAGGAGACGAACCCAACATTAGAGATTTTTATTTCAATCGCTTTGAGAAATTCGGCATCGACCGCAGAAGAATAGAAATCGGCGGCCGGCTTTCTTACTCTGACCACCTGCATCAATATGACAAAATCGACATAGCCCTCGACACTTTTCCATTTAACGGTCAAACGACAATTTGCGAAGCTTTATGGATGGGTGTGCCTGTTATCTCTATGACCGGCGATTCGTTCGCTTCCCGGCTTGGTCTCGATATACTTCAATCGGTCGGCTTGGAATTTTTCGCAGCCAAAACCGCTGATGAATATGCGGCCAAAGCGATTTCCCTTGCGCAAAATTTGCCTTCATTATCAAAGATAAGAGCCTCCCTGAGACAAAGATTGCTCGCAGGCAACCTATGCAATTCCAAACGCCTTACTTCGGCCGTTGAAGATACATATCGAAAAATGTGGAATAAATGGTGCGCAGAACAGAAAAATGCAGATAAAAAAATGATATCCAATGAAAACCGCAGTAAAAAAAATGAATCTTACCTCGAAGTTCGCCAACCGACCGCTAAACGCGGAATCTTATATATGATATGGGGCAATAATGAAAAACATGAAGCTATGCTTCAGCGTTCCATCGATTCGGTCAAAAAATATCACCCCGAACTTCCGATACACATCGAAAGACTCGAAGCGGGCGGAAAAATCAATAAAACAAGAATATGCAGCATCACTCCGTTTGAGGAGACTGCTTTTTTGGATAATGATACTATCGTACTCGGAAGTCTCGATTTTGCTTTTGGAAAGGCTCAAAAGTTCGGCATGGCCTGTGTCATTAACGAATGTCCATGGGCCAGAAGATACAACGATAAAAAACTTACAGGTGATATGGTTGAATATAACAGCGGCGTTCTCTTTTATACTCAGAAAGCCAAACCGCTCTTTGACGCATGGAATAAACTTTTCCCCATTACAGATGCTTCCATCATACACATTTTGAACGGCAAAAAATGTATGATGCCTGTAGCCGATCAGGGCAGTTTCGCTTTAGCATTTGAACAGACCGGCTTTTTACCATACGTTCTGCCTATTAATTGGAATTTCCGTCCTCAATATTATAAAACCTGTGCAGGCCCGATCAAAATCTGGCACTGCTCCGTTGATGCCCCGCAGTCCGTTTACGAATGGAACCAGAAGCAGACTGCCCGTGACTCAATTATACAATTCATTTCATTTGACGCTAAATGCCGGAAAATCGATTAAACGATTAAACGATTTCCTGTTTCTTTAGCGTGCGCGCGCTCGGACTCCCGAAAAAAAGCACAAAAGTTCAAAAGTTTTACATTTTTTTTACTGGAAAATGACGTAACAATACCTATACTTTTTCTTTTATACTTAGTTTAAATTTCAAACTATCCGGAACGAGAAACAATGGAAATTATCAAGCAAATTAAAGAAGCGGAAAATACTGCAAAAAAACTGATCGAGGGTGCACAAAAATATGCCTCCGAATCTATCGACAATGCCGCTGCAAAACGTGCCGAAAAGTTGAATAACGCTCAGGTAAATCGGAAAAAAAGCATTGAGCAGGCAATCGTCGATGGACAAAAAAAAGGCCTTGCGGAATCAGAGCAGTTAAAAACGAAAGCTCTTGCTGATAAACAGCAGCTTGTGCAGAAAGCTGATTCAAGAATGGAATCGGCTGTTAATACCGTTATTGATTTCATAAAAAAGCAAAGTTAGTTCTTTTTGATTAGATTACAATGGCCATATCCCAAATGAAAAAAATCCTGATCGCCAGCTACAAAAACCAGGCCGGCGAACTGCTCGAAGCAATCCAAAAACAGGGAATAATGGAAGTGCTCGATGTACAGCGATCCGCCGTCAGCAAAGAATGGCCGGAGCTTGAAAGCGTTTGGGAAAGACCGAAACAGATTGAGGAAAAACTAGATAATCTCGAAAAAGCGATTGCTTTTCTAAAAGGGTACAGGAAGGAAAAAGGCGGTATTGCCGCAGCTCTTGCGCCCAAAACCGTTATAGAGCAAAATAAATTCTCGAATGTTGTCGCAGGACCAGAGGCTGACAATAAACTACGCGAGTGTCTGCTTATCGAGAAGAAAATCGAAAACTCGACTGCTGAAGTGGAAAATATCACCGGCAGGATTCAACATCTCCTTCCCTGGGAAAATTTGAAGACTCCGCTTGAGGAAATTGAAAAACTTGAGAATGCTTCCGTTCTGGCAGGTTTCCTTTCAGAAAAAAATCTGGCTGAAGCTGAAGCAAAGTTAGCCGATACCGCTATTTTCCGGACAGTCAGCAGAAATAATAGTACAATAGCCTTTTATGCAGTTTGTCTAAATGAAAACACGCAGGAGGTTCACAAATTTCTACGTAATCTCGAATTTGAGTCTGTCACTTTCGCAGGTCTCGATGGTACTGCAGAAGACTTAATCAGGCAATACCGCCGAAAACTCGAAGCTGTTGAAAAAGAACTTGCTGCTGCTCATAACCAGGCAAACACTTATATCGATAGTCTGCTTGATCTTGAAATACTCGCGGATTATTACCGCAATTTGCTCGAAAGACAAAAAACTCAGATGGCATCGCCGCAAAGCGGCCAGGTCTTTATCTTCGAGGGATGGGTAAGGAAAAAAGATTTAAGTCTTTTGAAGAAAATCGTCAAACAATTCGATGCTTCCAGTATAAGCGAAATGCCGATCAGGAACGACGAAGATGTGCCTGTCGAAATAGACAATCCCAAAATTCTATGGCCTTTCGAGACTGTAACGCGTTTATATGGCATGCCGGATAAAGCGAGCCTCGATCCGACCCCTTTCCTCGCGCCGTTTTTTGCGATCTTTTTAGGCCTGTGCGTTGCTGATGTTGGTTATGGTCTTTTGCTTGCTGGCGCCTTTTGGTGGCTTCTGAGAAAAATTCAGATGGGCAAACAGGCCGTCATGCTTTTTCTCTTTTGCAGCATTACAACAATCCTTGCCGGCATCTTCACCGGAAGCGTCTTTTCAGACGCGGTTACCGCACTTATACCCCAGCAGACTAAAACATATACTGTTCTAAATGGTATTAGAGAAAAACTTTTAGTCCTTGATCCTATCGTACAGCCCATACCTTTTATTTTGATGACGCTTGCGATTGGATATTTGCAGATGATGTTTGGTTTCTGCATCGCTTTGATAAGAAATCTTATGCAGAAAAATTTTGTAGCCGCCGTCTGCGATCAGCTTGTCTGGCTTATTTTCTTCAATAATTTCGCTGTGATAGGAATTATCAAGTTTGGAAAACTTCCCGCCTCGTTAATGCCCATTAGCGTCGCTGTCGCAATTGTATGTGCAATTACAATTTTGCTTTTTGCCGTCCGCGAAGGCTCATGGGGATCAAGAATTGGAATGGGCGCTTTCCAGTTATTCAGCGCCGTATTCTTCGTCGGAGACACCTTGAGTTATGTTCGTCTTATGGCTCTTTGCATGGTTGGCGCCGGTTTCGGAATGGCAATAAATGTTTTGGTAAAAATGCTCATGGACATTCCTTACGTAGGTTTTTTCCTTGGCGCGCTTTTATTTGTCGTCGGACATACTTTCAATGTCGCTCTTTCGTTGTTGGGCGCTTTTGTTCATTCCATGCGTCTTCAGTTTATCGAATTTTTCCCGAAATTCTTTTCCGGAGGCGGATCTGATTTTCGGCCTTTAACAAATGAATATAAACACGTAATGATTAAGGAATAATTTTAGGAAAGTGAGGTAATAGCAATGCTCGAAAATTTAGGGTTAACATTTGCGGTGGCAGGTGCCGCTATCGCAACATTTATCGCTGGCATAGGTTCTTCTGTTGGTTTATCTATTGCGTCAAAAGCTGCCGATGGCGTACTTAGCGAAAAACCGGAACGGTATGGTTCTTTGATGCTTATGGTGCTACTGCCAAGTACACAGGGTATATACGGTTTCGTTATCGCGATCATGGTTATGGTAAAGCTCAAAATCATCGGCGGAACTCCAGTTGACGTTACAATGATGCAGGGATTGGAAATTTTGGCCGCATGTCTGCCCGTCGCAATCGCTGGCATGATTAGCGGTATTCAGCAGGGTAAGGCCGGCGCCGCAGGCATTATCATGACCGCAAAGAGACCTGAAATGGCCGTTAAAGCAGGCGTGCTCTACGCAGCTATGATCGAATTCTACGCGATTCTTGGCTTCTTGATTTCACTTCTGCTTGTACTCGGTATAAAGGTAGCAGCATAAAATGATAATGCAAAATTAATATTAGTTCGGCCGCAGGCCGTTCCACAATTTTTATTTTTTAATTTTAAATTTTGAATTTACTTATGGATACTAATCAGGTAGTACAAAAAATAATCAGCGAAGCCCAGGCTAAAGCCAGTCAAATCAAAGCTGAAGCTGATATAAAAATAAATGCTTTAAATGCAGAAGCTCATAAGGAGCTTGCTGAGTTTGAACAGGAAACCCAGCGTCTTTCGCTCAAAGCTTTATCGGAAAGCAAAGACCGAATTCTTGCTTCCGCGAGAATGGCCGCTTTGAGACAGCAGACTGAAACCAAACGAATGCTTCTCAATAACGTCATCAAAAAAACCACTGAAAAAATCGTATCAATGAAGGACGCGGATTATCTCGGTCTTATGGAAGATTTGATTATTGCTTCAGTTAAAGCAGGCGACGAGGAAGTGGTTATTGGCGAAAATGAGACGCGAATTAACAGCAGCTTTATTGCACGTGTCAACCAGAAACTCGGGAGCAAAGGCAATCTTCGTATCGCTGACAAGAAAGCGGATATTGAGGCAGGTTTTATTTTACGTCAGGGCAAACGGCAGGTTAACGCATCTCTGGATGTCATGCTCAAAGTCGCGGCCCAACAGCTTGAAGGGAAATTAGCTCAGCAGCTATTCGGATGATAAATGACTATTAAAACCGAACAAATTCGTTTTGATTTTAATACGTATCCTTCAGTCGGAGAAGCTGATTGGAGTTACGTTCAGGCTGTCGCGCAAATCCGGGCGATTGAGGATAATTTATTCTCGAAGCAGTTTTTCGCAGAACTTGCCAACGCAAAAGATTTCAAAGAGCTTTGCGATATGCTCGCGGGCACGGACTATATAATTTCGCCTTCGATGACAGAAGAAGAAATCGAACAATCCCTTAATGCAAAAAGAATTGAAACTCGAAAATTATTCGAGCAGCTCGTCAATAATGAGCCGATCTTGACGCTTTTCAAGTCGAGGATCGATTTTGCCAATCTCAGGCTTGCTATTCGAAGGCTCGTAACTGAAAAGCCGCTCGGCAGCGACTATCTCCCGCAGGGAAATGTTCAGCCCGATCAGTTCGAGTTGGCTTTTGAAGAAGAAGATTACAGCAATCTGCCATTGTTCCTGCAGGATGACGTTGAAGCCGCTGTCTTGGCGTATTACAAAAATAAAAATGTTAGAGATATCGACCTTGAGATCGACAGGGCCGAAGCCGTGTTTACGCTTTCAGGAGCTGAAAAAATCGGACATATTTTCCTGATTGAACTTTTCAGAATACAAATCGATTTGACTAATATTCGTATAATGATGAGACAAAAAATCCGGGGAATAGACGAACAGGATGCTTTTCTCCCGGGAGGTTATCTTGAAAAATCGCGATTCATCCAGTGCTTCGACATTGGGTTTGAAGCGCTGGCGGCACATTTCTTCGCTGCGCCTTATTATCATCTCATCGAAAGCGGAGCGATGTTTCTGCAGAAAGAAAATTCTTTCATCAAGCTCGAGGCCGCTTGCGATGAACATCTGCTTGGCTACCTGAAAACCACAAGATACATCCCCGCAGGAATTCAGCCGATTATCGCTTACCTCTATTTTAAGGAACACGAAATTAGAATGGTTAGACTCGTTATTGCGGGCGTAAAAGCTTTAATTAAACCGGACACGATGCTTGACAGGATTGTTGTTTAATGCAGGGTAAAGTTGTTATATTTGGTAGTGCGGATTTTGTAATGCCTTTCTCGGCTCTCGGAGTTGACTGCTATGCCGTCAAC
>JAKJEQ010000210.1 GCA_022705345.1 Planctomycetota bacterium
ATGACCGGAGTTGGGGCAGATCAGATTTTGGGCAAAGGAGACTATGAATATGCCATTCCCTTCTACGGGAAACGCCGACCGATCTTGATAGATATGATAAAGGGCATCATTCCGGATGACGATCCTGCTGCCGATTCATCTGTGAATGAAGCCATCTGCCTGGATTATGAGAAGAGCTACGATATCTTGAAGAAAGAGGACAACTACCTGGTGGGAGAGTCCTATGTGCCCGCACTGAACGGCGGTGCGATAGAGTCCATCCGTGACATCACAGATAGAAAGCATGTGGAAGAAGAGCTGCAAAGGTCCAAGGAAGAAGCCGAATCGGCTACAAAGGCCAAGTCAGAATTCCTGGCCAATATGAGCCATGAGATCCGCACGCCTATGAATGCTGTCATAGGCCTGGCCGACCTGCTCATGGATGAGAGAGAGGAGAATCTGACTGCCGGACAGAGGGAGTGCCTGGATATCATCCGCAGCAGCGGTGATACCCTCCTCTCCATAATTAATAATATCCTGGATCTGACGAAGATCGAGGCCAACATGGCAGAGCTTGACCGCCGGCCGTTTGATCTGAATGAATGTATCCAGTCTTCTTTGAATCTGGTGATAACCAGCGCCAATGATAAGGGATTAAAGATCTCCTATGCCATCGAGGAGGGTGTCCCGCGGGTGATCCTGGGCGATCCCACAAGGATCAGCCAGATCTTAATCAATCTGCTCAACAATGCAGTAAAATTCACCGATCAAGGGGAGGTCACACTCTCCGTCTCCAGCAATCGACTGAAAGATGGAAGACTTGAGCTTCATTTTGCAGTTAAAGATACCGGAATCGGAATACCGGCAGATAAGATGTCACGTC
>JAKJEQ010000211.1:0-376 GCA_022705345.1 Planctomycetota bacterium
TCAGGAAATCAAACACAACTTCTAAAAAATAAAAGGTCGGTTCACAAAACAACCGGCCTTTTTGTTTAGATGTTGTATAAATACAAGTAATCCTTTGTTAATATAATAGTGTTCGCTTTTTTGGGGGTTATAAAATGTTAGAAATCAAAAATGTCAGCAAATCGTACGATAAGAAGAAACTAGCCATCAATAATGTCACGATGACTCTTGAGCCAGGTGACCTGTATGGCTTTGTCGGCCCAAACGGCGCCGGCAAAACGACGCTTATCAAATCGATTGCCGGAATCATATCCTTTGACAGTGGTACCATCACTTTTGATGGTCACACCATCGACAAAGAGCCAATCGCGTTTAAAAAGCAGCTCGCCTATATTCC
>JAKJEQ010000211.1:490-733 GCA_022705345.1 Planctomycetota bacterium
GCGTTTGATGTCTCGCTCGAACGCCGCAATCAATTGATTGGCCAATATGCCGCCGAGTTTGAAATGCTCGATGCCCTCGATAAGCCAATCTCCTCCTATTCACATGGTATGAAACAGAAGGCCGCTCTTATCGCCGCCCTCGTTCATGAGCCAAAACTTATTTTACTCGATGAGCCATTTGTCGGTCTTGATCCTAAAGCCGCCTTTGCCCTTAAAAAGACATTTAAAGATATTACTGATTCC
>JAKJEQ010000212.1 GCA_022705345.1 Planctomycetota bacterium
TGCAAGCGCCAATGCGCAGGCATATTCAATGGGAGACAGGTCTTTGTCTGATATTTTAGATTCATCAATATCAGAGACGACAATCTTAAAATTATAGCCTGCCTTTTCAAGAAGTTGTTTTCTTCTTGGTGAGGCAGAAGCGAGGATAAAATTAATTTCATTCAAATGTAATTTCCTTAAAAAGAACGAGATTCTTCACTGCGCTGCGGCTCCGTTCAGAATGACAAGCGAGATGGTGAAGCGGAAGCGAGAATGAAATCATTAATTTTCAAATCAGACACGGATTAACACAGTTTTTTTAGACACGGATTTACACAGATTTACACTGTAAATCAACATTTCAATAACTTTTGACGGAGATAGGGTACGTGATTTTGCCGCAGAAGGCAAGGTATTCAGGTTCGATTTTTTCTATTTCCTGATTCAAATAGATACTGAAAAGTTTCTGAGCGATGTAGCTGTTCCATTGGGATGTGAGGGGGACAGCACGGTTCGAGGCAATCTGCGATTCGGATTCGCTAATCGGCCAGGTTCCGTTGAGGGCGCCGAGCATCATCTGGTAATAACTGCCAAGTCTTTTACCGTAGTTGTCTTCGCGAAGGAATCGGACGAGAGCGTAGGACTGAGCGTAAAAAGCCGCAGCCGCAGAATCGGCCTGGTTGTTTGCGAGGACCTGGCCGGGGTTTAAGGAAATGAGGTTACGAAGGGGAATCATCCTGTTGTTCTGGACG
>JAKJEQ010000213.1:0-336 GCA_022705345.1 Planctomycetota bacterium
ATTAAAAACCTATATTTAACACTTAACTCAAACCAAAACAAAGATTTAGACGTTCTTTGTTCGGCGACAATATGACTTTCTTTCCCGTTGCCTCAACTAAAAATGTTACCATACAGATTGCCTCTTAATGTGTCAATTAAATGTTGACCCCATGGGGAAGAACCCGTTAACCCTCTCTTGGCTTAAGCTGCTATACTGTGCCATTTCTCCTGACGGCAAACATATTCATTATTAACAACGGCCTGAAAAAATCGCCTACGATTAGCATTCGTAAAAAGTTATAATACCAATGGTATTTTTTTATTGCGCAATTTTACAACTCATAGTTATCTATTT
>JAKJEQ010000213.1:439-729 GCA_022705345.1 Planctomycetota bacterium
TTTTTTATTGCCGCCGATACGGATAATTCCCTGTTTTGTGGCAAAATCAGCAAAGCACCAGACGTGCTCTCCTATAACAAAATCCAAACGGTCAAAAACGTTGTGAAATAGTTCAGAAATTGGCATTGATACTCTTCTGAAAACATTGTGGGCGGGTCGCTATGTAAACCTGCTATCGTCAGCACCATATTCAGAAATTATTATAGGTTTGCCGAAACGCTCATACCAGGATTTCAAATTTTGTTCGAGCTGGAATTCAATCACTTCTAAATGTCTCGGATCAAAATACC
>JAKJEQ010000214.1:0-424 GCA_022705345.1 Planctomycetota bacterium
CTACATTGAAGGCGACTGGCCCGGGTCCAATCCGAAAGACATGAGATTTTTTGAATTGGCAAAAAAAGTCCGGTTCAAAAATACGCGGCTGACGGCCTTTTCTTCAACACGCAAGCCGCATATCCGCCCGGAAACCTGTCCGAATCTCAAGGCTCTGGTGAAGGCCTGCACACCTGCGGTCGCAATCTTCGGTAAGAGCTGGGACCTGCATGTCACGGACATTCTCAAAATCGATCCCGATGAAAATCTGGCGATGATCCGGGATTCGATTGCGTATCTGAAGTCTCTGGGCAAAGAAGTGCTTTTTGACGCCGAGCATTTCTTCGACGGCTACAAACATAACGCGCGCTACGCGACCCGGGTCGTCAAAACCGCTCTGGACGCGGGGGCGGACCGCATCGTATTTTGCGACACCAACGGCGGG
>JAKJEQ010000214.1:446-714 GCA_022705345.1 Planctomycetota bacterium
ACCATGACTTCTGAAATCACGGCGATCTTGAAGAAGATCTCGGCTGTCGCGCCTCTTGCGCAAACCGGCATTCATGTGCACAATGACTGCGGGCTGGCTGTGGCCAATTCCATGGCTGCCGTCGCCGAAGGGGTCCGGATGGTGCAGGGAACGGTCAATGGCTACGGCGAGCGCTGCGGCAATGCGGACCTGCTGACGATCATCGGGAATTTGCAGATTAAGATGAAAAAGCACTGCCTGCCCGCGGAGTCGCTTCGGCAGCTGACCA
>JAKJEQ010000215.1:0-273 GCA_022705345.1 Planctomycetota bacterium
TTGTTGCTGTTCTCTGAGAATCGTTAAAATAAGCAGGGACAGTAATTATTGCTTTCGTGAGTTTTTGACCCAAAAAAGCTTCTGCGTCCGCCTTCATTTTTGCCAGTATTTTTGCAGAAATTTCCTGAGGTGTGTAAACCTTTCCCTCAACCTCTACACAGGCCAATCCGTTTTTTCCTTCAACAATTTCGTACGGATACGTTTGTTTTATTTTCTGTACCTCCGGATCGCTGAATTTTCTTCCCATCAATCTCTTGATGGAGAATATCGTGT
>JAKJEQ010000215.1:335-674 GCA_022705345.1 Planctomycetota bacterium
GGTACCACTATTGATGGGGTAGTGTTTGCTCCTTCCGCGTTCGGAATTACCTTTGCGGTTCCGCCCTCCATTATCGCCATACAACTGTTTGTGGTTCCTAAATCTATTCCTATTATTTTTGCCATATTATTTCCTCCTAAATTATTCCTGACCGACAACTACTTTTGCCGGTCTTATTAAATTTCCGTTTAACAAATAACCTTTTTGATGGGTTTTCAAAACTTTGTTTTTCTCTCCTTTTTGCACCTCTATAGCATCCATGTACTTCGGGTCAAACTCTTTTCCATCTGCCTCTATTTCCTCTACGCCTAAGCTTTTTAATACCTTTTTTAGTTCTCT
>JAKJEQ010000216.1 GCA_022705345.1 Planctomycetota bacterium
TTTCGATGCTCATATGCCCTCTTCTTCAGATCGCTGGTCATGCCGGTATACAAGACAGTGTTTCGCTTGTTTGTCATGATGTAAACGAAATACTGCTTTTCCATGAGTGGCTCCTAGGCTTGCTTCGTCGCTGTCGCTCCTCGCAATGACCCATTGGGATGTCATTGCGAGTGAAGCGAAGCAATCTCGGTTTTATGCCTGGGATTGCTTCGTCGCTGTCGCTCCTCGCAATGACAGAGGGAAGGGCGCTCCTCGCAATGACCCATTGGGATGTCATTGCGAGTGAAGCGAAGCAATCTCGGTTCTATGCCTGGGATTGCTTCGTCGCTGGCGCTCCTCGCAATGACAGAGGGAAGGGCGCTCCTCGCAATGACCCATTGGGATGTCATTGCGAGTGAAGCGAAGCAATCTCGGTTCTATGCCATGGATTGCTTCGTCGCTGTCGCTCCTCGCAATGACAGAGGGAAGGGCGCTCCTCGCAATGACAGAGGGAAGGGCGCTCCTCGCAATGACAGGAAGAGTCGTCAGGAATCGGCGCCCAGCTCCACGCCCATCTCGGCGGCGAGCGTCACGAGGGCTTCGCGGGGGAGACTGTCCCGGAGGTCCTCGATGTCAGTCTGCATGACCTCGCAGAAG
>JAKJEQ010000217.1 GCA_022705345.1 Planctomycetota bacterium
CTGAACCCGGAATCATTTCTTCAGCAACCGCCCATTTAAAAACATGTTTAACCCGGCTGATTGATTTATTGATATTGCTTCGGCACCAACCTAAACTGATCATTTTGTTGCGCACTGTTTTCAAGCACCTTGGCCCAAACTCTGCAGCCTCGGTATGTCCATATATTTCACAAAGCGGACGCAAAGAAAAACGCATATTCGCAAGTTCTGTAGTATTGTTTCCATTGGCGTCACGATAGTATTCTTGCGCATGGATCCAAAATCGGGCAATTATTTCATTGATGGTAATATCTGATTGCGAGGCATTAGGCTGCTTTCCGTTCGCAAGCCATTCGGCGATGACGCTATGATATTTAGTTTCAACATCGCATTTCTGCGGATTACCTAAATAGATGGCATGGCCATTTAGTACGACATATGATTGTCCAGTGGCCTTGTGATAGCGTAATTTCGGGGTTCTTACGGTTCTTGTTTTATTACTCACGGTCGAGCTCCTTTCAAAAAGAGTAGTACTACTGCTTTTTTAATAAGAGTTACGGCCGCGCCACTGATAAGTGGGTATTCACAAATTCCGAATTCAGCGTAACTTACAACAGTGGGCGATACAGGATTCGAACCTGTGACCTCACGGGT
>JAKJEQ010000218.1:0-244 GCA_022705345.1 Planctomycetota bacterium
ACATAAATAAACCATGAAGCACTTGAAGAACATGAAGCTTGAAATAATTTTTGTCTTCATGAACTTCATGTTCTTCATGGTTTCAATCAATCGTTTCGTTACTTACGACTTATCGAACTTATACATCGGTTTCGGTTTTTTCTTTTTCAGTTTGCCGCCGGTTTTGGCCGTGACGGGGACCGTACCCTGCGCCTCAAGCTCCTCCCGCTCGCGGATGTGCTTGCGGATGACCATCTGCTCGATG
>JAKJEQ010000218.1:339-632 GCA_022705345.1 Planctomycetota bacterium
GTCCGTGATACAGTAAGAACGGAAACATCAGCGGCATCATAATCATCATCATCTTCTGCTGCTGGGCCACCTGCGGGTTGGCCTGCGCCGAGGCCTGCGAGGTCGGCATCAGCTTCTGCTGGGCGAACATCACCCCGCCCATCAGCAGCGGCAACAGGTTCAGATACTCGCCGAAATACGGGATCGCCAGCCCGAACGGAAACCGGAATAAATGATCCGGCGCGGCCAGATCCGTAATCCAGAACGGCAAGAACGCCTGCCCCCGCAGATCGACGCTCGTATAGACCGCCGTC
>JAKJEQ010000219.1 GCA_022705345.1 Planctomycetota bacterium
TATTCCCACTATATTTTGATCGGGTACTACTATTGATGGGGTAGTGTTTGTACCCTCTGCATTTGGAATGACTTTTGCAGAGCCACCTTCCATAATTGCCATACAACTATTTGTAGTTCCTAAATCTATTCCTATTATTTTTGCCATATTTTCCTCCTAATTATTCCTGACCAACAACTACTTTTGCCGGTCTTATTAAATTTCCATTTATCAAATAACCTTTTTGATAAGTTTTTAAAACTTTATTTTTTTCTCCTTTTTACATTTCTACTGCTTCCATATACATCGGATCAAATTCTTTTCCATCGGTTTCCACTTCCTCAACCCCCAAACTTTTTAGTGTTTTTTTTAATTCTTTTATTGTTAAATTCAAGCCTTCATCTTTGATGTGTTCTTCTATTTTTTCCAAATTGTCAAAAAATGGTAAGAAAGATTCTATTATCTGTATTTTTGTAAATACTAAAAACTTTTCCCTTTCTTCCACAATTCTCTTTTCTAAGTTTTTATAGTCAGCAAGGGCTCTTTTCCAGTCGTTTTCCAGAGTTTTTATCTTTTTTTCCATCTCTTCCGTTTTTTCTTCCAGATCTTTAATCTTTGCTTCATATTCCTCTTTTGTCTTTTTTGAACGCTT
>JAKJEQ010000021.1 GCA_022705345.1 Planctomycetota bacterium
GGGGGGTAAACCACGACTCTGCTCGCGATGACGGAGGGCATATCGGACAGGTCGGACTCGGAGACTGCAATTCTAAGAAAATTACCACCAGAGGAAACGGACAAGCTCGGAAATTTTTATATCGTTTGCGCGGATTGTCTGGAGCCGCTCGTTAATTTCCACATCCAATTCCACCTTTCGAAGCAGATTCAAATCTTTATCGTATTTCAACAGTCTATTGCCTGCGAGGACAATGATTCCGCCATCGGTGTTTGTCGTGAGATGGTTCTGCAATTCGGATTGAGCCATCGCGACTCGAAAGGGGCAATAATTTGCCATTCGGCCAGCGATGGTGTTATCGCCGACACAATCCGCTCCTGAGCGAAAACGAAATATAAAGAACCTAATAAAATTAAGGCAACCAAAAGATTAATATTTTTCATATATTTGCCTTTCAAAAGAGGCTACAGATTTCACAGAATAATTTAACAAAATTTAGGCAAATTGCTGATAGGGAAAGTGCGGAAATGATATAATCATTTTGCTCCACGTCCTATAATTTTAATTTTTTGGAGTGATATATATTTTCTAATAAGGCGAGGGACAAGTGACGATGAAATAATATAAGAATAAATTACAGGGAAAGTTGAAATGGTCATTGACAGAATCGCACAAGCAGTAATGGAAAGTTTTGAAGAAAGTGAAATCATACTTGCAATCGTAGACAGAGAAGGATGCTATGTTTCGAGCCAAATCGATAAGTTCGAAGAAGTATTTTCTGATCCTCAGATGATAGACGAGATATGCGTGAAAATTGACGACGGGTGTGAACCATTGACAACAGAAATGCAAGGGTATTTTGCGGCAGGGGCTGCAATTGATTCTGTCGGATATTCAATACTTCTTGTTCCGGGTTATACACCTGATAAAATGGCGGCATACAGTGATTTCGCTGAAATAGTAATGAGCCAAATAGGGATGCTGGCGGAGAAGTATTTGCCTGAAAACGAGTCAAGATTCGCTTACGATTCAGGTCTGCTGGCAGGAATACCGCTTAATTAAACACATTTATAGTCAGTGCGCATTATCGCGCAAGAAAAACATATCGAGGAAACATTAAGTATTCATACCGAAAAAATTTCATTCCGAGCATACATTGCAAATTTGAAAATTATCGACGATGAATTGAGGGGATAATTATATTGTTTTTCGGATTGGAGAGAGTATCATACATAAGTATTTAAAGTTTATTGGAGAAAATGCAATGAAACGGATTTTGGTCATATCTATACTGGGGTTAGCTATTCTGGCGGGAATCGCTGAAGCGGGCACTAAAAAGACGAAAGTTAAAAAAATCAAAGAAAAAGACGTTATCAAAAGCGTCAATCCGACTACGCCTGAAAGGCAGTTGAAAATGGGATTGATGTATCTTAACGGCGAGCAGGTAAAAAAGAATTACCGAAAGGCAAAAAAATGGTTTTTCAAATCGGCGATGAGCGGGAATGTCGCGGCGATGGAAAATCTCGGACAGTTATATCAAGACGGCAGGGGAGGCTGGAATTATAAAAAGCTTTTTAAGACATTGAAGGAATCGGCTGAGAAGGGGAACGCCGAAGCGATGACGAACCTTGGTTATCTTTATCGCGGAGGGTTTGGGCCGAAATATGAGGATAACAGCGAGGCGGTAAAATGGTTCACTAAGGCCGCTGAGGCCGGGCAGGCGAGCGGAATGTATTATATGGGCTGGATGACTTATAATGGTTATGGATTACCGCAGAATTACAACGAGGCGATGAACTGGTACAGCAAGGCAGCGGAGATGGATTACGCAGAGGCACAATATGCGCTTGCGCTAATTTTTATGGGGAGCCCGGCGGCAGAGCGGGATTATGTCGAGGCATATAAATGGCTCGATTTGGCGGAAAAGAACGGCAAGGATGTCTTCGAAGATAAATATATGCTCAAGAGAAAACTGGCAGCCAGTGAAACTGAAAATATGGAGAGCAAACGGTAATTAAGAATTACGCGGTTTGTGTTTAAATAGGCCAATCATGGCGGCAAGCGCGATGTAACAGACGGGGATTATATAGAAAGAGCCGCTTAAGTCGCTGCTTCGGTTTGCGATAACGCCCATGAGCCAGGTGAAAAATCCGCAGCCCGGGACTCCTGCACAGGACAATAAAATGAAAAGCATTGTTGTGTCGGCATTGGGCATACAGTCGGCACAGTAACTCTGCACACTTGGCCAGAATGGGGCTGACGCGATGCCCGCGAAAAACAACAGAACAAAAAAGAGCCAGAGATTGCTCAGTACGGGGAAGAAGATCGTTATGATTGTGCCTGCAATGGCGGAATAAACGATTAATTGCTTCAAATGGTGCTGCTTTAGTAAATATCCCCAACCAGAACGGCCGAGTATCATGCCTGCAGCGAAACATGCGGTTCCGACTCCGCCGGCCCACGGCGCAGCGGAGAAGTTTAGCTGTATGTAGCTTGCGCTCCAGAAAGTCAGGGCGTATTCGCCTCCGCCGGCGACAAACATCGCAGCGAAGAAAAGCCAGAAGCGGGGGACTTTAACAATTTGAATAAAATGATTGTGAATAACAGACCAGTGGAGCGGTTCGGTGTGATCCGGATATTTTTTTTTGGCGGGCAGAAGCAGAATCAAAGCAGGGATAAGCGAAGAAATTGCAACTGCGCCGATAATCAAACGCCATGAGACGCCGATTGAGAGCAGAGCGCCTGAAATGAGGACGGTTGCCAAAACGCCGACCGACCAGAAAGAATGGGTGAAGTTGATGTATCGGCCGGGCTGGTCGGGATGCAGGTCCTGAACGAACGGAGTCGCGAGGCCTTCGATGATTCCTTCTCCAAGTCCGGCAATCATAAGCGCGGTAAACAGTATCGCGTAAAAAGGGGCGACGGCGCATAATGCCATTCCGAGTGCCATCATTATAACTGCGGCGGCCAAAGTTTTTCTTTTCCCCCATTGTCCGGCGGCGTAACCGCAGAGGAGCATAGAACCGACCATAGCGATTGTTCTGCCGAGATGTAGAGCTCCGCCTGCGCTCATACCGCCTGAGGCGAGAGAAAAGCCAAGCTCGTCAGCGATCGCTACCAGAGCGACTGGTACCGCAACCGAACCAGATGCGTACGAAATAAAGGTAGTAAACGCGGCGTAATCGAAACGGCCGAAGAACATTTTGCGATGATTAGTCATTAAATTGAGCCTTATAGAATTTAATCCTGAGATTGCCGCGTGGCTTCGTGGCAATGACAAAATGGCGTTAATAAAGTAGTTTGATTCTGTTGCCGGGGTAGTAGAAGTCGAGGATTTGTTTGGCGTTGTTGCCTTGTGTTGCCATTTCTCTTGCACCGTACTGACAGAGGCCGACGCCGTGGCCGAAACCTTTACCAGAAATAAAGAGGATGTCTTTTTTGAGTGAGATGATTGTGCAGCAGGTGCTTTGAATTTTGGCTCCGGTGGGGTCTACGGTTAGTCTCAAATCTTCTCCGCGAAGAAATCCGGTTTTGCCGCTGGTGCCGAGGAGCTTGAGGCTTGTAGTTCTTGCCAGGCCGGAATAGATACTTTGTTTTGAGACTTCGATTTTTTCAATCGATTCGAGTTCTTTCAAAGCTGGATACCTTGCGAGGATCGCATCGCTAACGAATTTTTTGTCGTATATGGCGTCGGGCCAGAAGAAGAGACTTGGCTTTGTGTTGAATCTGCACCAGGGGCAATCGACCCCCCTCAGCGTTTCGAAACTGTCGCCGAAGACGTTTTCGCTCGATTCGGTGTGGCCTCCGCAAACGGAGCTATAGTAGGCAGGAAAGACCTGCCAGTCGTTTTGCCAGGAAGTGAGGACCATCCCAGCGGTAGCGTCCACCGCATCGTTTGTGCGAAGCGTTTCAGAACGCATACCCTTATAAACCTGGTTTGCCTGTGTGGCTTTGACGTCCCAGTTTCGATTTTTCCCGAACCTGTTTTTGATGTAGAGGACGTAAGTTCTTGCGGCGACGGCCTGAGCTTTGAGCGCTTCGGCTTCCCAGTAGCTTGGCATTTCCGAAGCGACAACGCCTTTGATGTAGTCCTCGAGCGAGACGTTGTTGATGACAGAGAAGGTTTTTCCGTCGGGATTGATGATAATCTCAAGGCTTCCGCGGTACTGGTGATTATCGTTAATAGCGAACGGTTTTTCGCCGTTGGGCTTGAGTATGACATGACGGGCGTTTGTATTTCTAAAGCCTAGCAGGAGAGAATTGCTTTCGACTGCGATATTAACAAAATTGGAGATGCCTATGGCACCGGATACCAGTGTGGTTTTGCAATCTATGATGCTGTAGTCCGCCGTTGAACGGAAACTGAGCTTAGAGGCGTTTTCAATAAGGAGAACCTTGATGTCAAACTGCAAGGAAGTCTGGGCGATAGTTGGGACAGAATCGACAGATTTGGAACCGGTACCGACCCAAAGGATAAATAATCCAATGGCCAGAGCCGTGATAATGTATAACTTTTTCATCCCTGTTTTTAAAATTTAAAAGCTAGTCAATTTTTCTGAGTTCGAGGCCGAGATTATCGAGCATCTGGTGAATTCCCAGGAGGCTCGTGGAGCCGAAATTTTTAACGCCCATGAGTTCAGCTTCGGTTTTTGAAACAAGGTCTCCGATAGTCCTGATGTTCAACTGCGCGAGGCAGTTTTTCGCTCGTACTGAAAGTCCGAAGTCTTCCACAGATTTGCTTAGGATTTCGTCGTCAAGATCTTCATCATCTGTGTCCAGATCAGTCAACTGAATATCGGAGGGGAACTTTCCTTCAACTGCCATTCCTAGGCGGAGTCCCCTTGATTCGAGCATCTGCTTGATCTCGGTAAGGGAAGTCTCGCCGAAGTTCTTGTAAGCGAGAAGTTCGGTTTCGGTGATTTTTAGCAAGTCGCCAATGGTGTTTATGTTCATTTTTTTGAGGCAGTTCCTGCTTCTAACTGAAAGCTCGAAATCAGAAATCGGAGTTTCGAGAATCTTAGTCTGCTGGTCTTTTGATTTTTCGACTTCTTCATCGTAAAGCATAGTTCTTGAGCTGTCGATGTCTTTTTTGAAGAGGATAGCCCTGAGGTTGTTCGGATGATATTTCAGGACCTGGGTGACGCAATGCAGTGCTTTGTCAAATTGGTTTAAATCTTCATAAAGTACTGCCATATTTAGCAGGGCGCTAACGTAAGGTGTGCCTCCGCTAGTGAGCTGCTTGTAATAATCAAGAGCTGCTTCGTCATCGCCTCTTAGGTCGAGAAGAAAAGCCAGATGGAAAAGCGCTCTTGAGAAGTTAGGGTCAATTTCGATTGCGAATTTATAATTTTCAATAGCGGCCTCGTAGTCACCTATGGCCTGCATCTGCCTGCCAAGAGTGTAGTTGTAGAGAGCGCTTGCCTTGTTGTAATTTTCGCAGGACTTGAGAATTTTGGCAGCATTTTCTGAATCTCCCTTAACACGGTAAACAGCGGCCTTTGCGCAATTTACAGTTAAAGCGTCGGCACCGGCCTTTGCGGCTTTGTCGAGCGTTTCAATTGCCTTGTCAAAATTAGCTGTTTTTCGGCAGCAAAAGGCGAGCTGACAAAATTTTACCTTATTGTCTTCAGCTTTTTCGAGGTGATCGATCGCCTGCTGGTATTTACCAAGTATTGCCAGGGCTGCGCCTATAGCGAGATGATTTTTCCTGCCGCTTTTTGCCAGTTCCTGCTCGAGTTTCGAAACAAAAGCTATCTTGTTTTTTTCGCTGGAGTTTACGTAATCATTAGTCGAGAGAATGTCTTCCATCGTTATATTTTCTAAGTTTAACAAATCATTTGCCGGCTGAGTAACTACTGCCATTTTTAAAAGCTCCTAATTATTATATATACATTTATCAGCAATTTATTCGGGAAAGTCGCTATTATAGTGTCAAACTAAATTAATGCAATAGCAATTTGAGTCTGCTAAGGTGACCCGTTATATAGACAAAAAAAATAAATATGCTATTTTAAAGCAATGCTCGAGACAAAGAAATTATGTATTTTAACGACGACTGTTCTGCTTTTTTCCACGGCAGTAATCTGTATAATCGGCTCAACAGCAGGGCCGGGCTGGTCTAACTGGTTTTTCACTACCATTCCGGGGCAAAGTCTTCTTTTTAGCGTCATACTGCTGTTTTTGTCGGAGGCTGCTGTATTTGGTATAACAGGTCTTGTTAAGTCTTTAATACGCGACCGGGTTCGCTGGACAAGAGCAGAAATCATTGCCGCATCGATCATTTTAATAAGTATTATATTGGTATATTTCACACGAATAACAAGGGTTCAGGCTCATCCGCTTAAAAGCGTATATTTTGTTCCTCATATATTCACGTGTCTTTTATCTTACATGTTTTTTGGCTGCGGGGCTTTTTATTCAGTTAAAAGCCTGATAGCCAAATCTTTTGAATATGAGAAAAGAGCATATAGATTCATCTGTTTGGGATTTCCATTTCTGAGCGCGGGAATCGCGCTGGGCAGCATCTGGGCGGCTTCGGCGTGGGGAGCGTGGTGGAGCTGGGACCCCAAAGAGAGTTTTTCTCTTGCGTTGTGGCTTGTTTTGGCCGGTTATCTGCATTTTAAAATTTTTTTCGGGCAAAGATTTTTGCGTTTAAACAGTTTTCTGGTTATCATAGGTTTTATGCTGATTATAATCGGAGTGACACTGGTGAATTTTTCAAGAGTATTTGCAGGTCTTCATAATTACGCGGGATAATTGGGATTATGGAACTATTCTGCCAAAGTGTTGATTTCAAACGGTGCTCAATCAGAGAGGCCGGTCTGTTTGTGCTGGAGAAGAAAGTACAGGAAGAATTTCTTGCTGACTGCGGGAGGAAATCGCAAATCAGCGACGCACTGGTTCTGAATACATGCAACAGGCTGGAATTTTATTTTTACGCTGAAGACGAAACTGTAGTATCGCAGGTTATCGAGGCGCATATTGGGGGGATATGGAAGGACTACGCGGGAAAATTCAGTGGTATGGATGCGGCGGAACATCTGTTCAGGGTAGCAGCGGGACTGGAATCTCCGATCATCGGGGAGAATGAAATATTTTCTCAATTAAAAGCGGCATACAGTTTTGCGCTTGCGTGCGGGAGCGTGAACTATACATTTCACCATCTTCTGCATTGTGCATTTCGGATTGCAAAGGCAGTCAGGTCTCAAACGGAAATAAGTATGGGCGCTCTTTCGGTGGCGGGTGCGGCTGTCGCGACGGCATCGATAAACAGAGAGCTTGAAAAAGCGAGAGTGATTGTAATCGGCAGCGGTGCAAATGCTGAGCTGCTTGTTAAGCACCTTATTAAGAAAAAAGTCCAGGATATAACGGTAGCGGCAAGGAACTGCCAAGCAGGTTCTAGACTGGGGAAATACGTGCCTTTGATCAGTTTGTCGAAATGTATATCGAATGCGGATGTTGTTTTTACGGCGACAAGTTCGAAAGAGCCTTTGATAAAAAAAGAAATGGTCGAGAACAGAAAAAATCCGCTGCTGCTGATAGATGTATCTGTTCCATCCAATATCGAGGATGGGATGAGCGAAGCCGAGAACGTAAAAGTTTTTGATATTGAAAGTCTCAAAGAGGTCATAAAGGCAAATAACGCCAAAAGACGAAATGAAGTACCCAAGGCAAAAGCTGTGGTGAAGGAGTTTTTGCCGCAAATTTCGAACTGGCTGAAAACATTAAAGACTGAAACAATGGTGAGTTAATGGAGAAGATACGGATTGCGACACGGTCGAGCAGCCTGGCTTTGATCCAGACGCAGATTGTCGTGGAGGCGATATCGAAAAAAAATCCTCGGATTGATTTTGAAATCGTGGAGGTCAAGAGCCATGGCGATATCGACAGGAAACAACCGTTATGGAAAGTGACGGATACGGGATTTTTTACCGCGGCAATCGAGGATGCGTTAGCGCAGGGCAGTGCGGATATAGCTGTTCACAGTTATAAGGATTTACCTATAGAGGCGACCGACGGGCTTGTGATTGGCGCGGTGATCGACAGGAGGTTTGCGCACGATTGCCTTATTTGCACAGATAAAATCAATTCTATAAAAGAACTGCCGGAGGGAGCGACGGTTGGGACATCTAGTTTGCGCAGAAAGTCGCAAATATTGCGATTAAGGCCTGATTTGAGATGCGAGCCGATACGGGGAAATGTTCATACTCGAATCAGCCAGGTTGAAAAGGGCGGTTTCGACGCGACAATTCTTGCGTATGCGGGGATCGAAAGACTGGAATTGATAAATAAGGTATCGCTGCATTTTGACGCGGCGGAGTTTTTGCCATCGCCGGGGCAGGGAGCGCTGGCGGTTGAGGCAAGGAGAAAGGACGGAGAGATATTAAAGATTCTTGCTGGAATCGACGATAAAAACTCGCGAATTACATCTGAAACGGAACGAACAGTTCTGCATAAGATAAAGGCGGGATGTCATGCTCCTGCGGGGGTTTATTCCAAAATCGAGGGTAGCGAAATTTTAATTTGTGCATTTGTGTCCGATGAAAACGGGCAGAAGTTTATTCAAAAGGAAATCAAGGGGCCGGTTCAATCTGCTTCTAAACTGGCGCTAGAAATGGCGGAAGAATTGCTGAAATCGGGAGCTGGGGAGTTATTGAAGAATGACTGAAAGAACAGGCAAAGTATATATAATGGGAGCCGGGCCGGGATGCATGGGATTAATCAGCGTCAAGGGACTGAAAATTTTGCAGGAATGCGACTGCGTACTTTATGACCGGCTGATAGGCAGAGAGATTCTCAACCTTATCTCTGAAGATGCAGAACGCATCTATGTCGGCAAAGAACATCACTCGCATATCAGAACTCAAAACGAAATTAATAAGCTTTTGATTAATAACGCAAAAAAGCACAGTACGGTTGTTCGGCTCAAAGGCGGCGACCCGATGGTATTCGGCAGGGCGACAGAGGAGATAATGAGCCTGGTCGAGAATAAAATAGATTTCGAGATAGTGCCGGGCCTTACGGCGATAGCAGCGGCGGCGGCCTGCGCGGGAATAATTCTGACCGACAGGAATACGGCGTCATCGCTGACTCTTGTAACAGGCCAGAGCGCCGAGGGCAAACTGACAAAAATAGATTTCACGAGCCTTGTGAAACTCGAGGGGACAATCGTGTTTTATATGACGGTTGAAAATATGAGGATGATATGCCGGAAGCTGATAAAGGCTGGAATGGCGAAGGAAATGAACGCAATCGTGGTGGCGAACGCATCTCTGGCCAATCAGAAAATAATAATGGGAAAGATTGGAGATATCGCAAAGAAATGCGAGCTGGAAAAAGTAGAGCCTCCGGCGGTTTTGATAATCGGGGAAAAGTGCGTCAGCCTGCTTAAACACCAGGAGCTGTTCGGAAAGAAAGTTCTTATAACAAGGGACGAATCAGGGAACGCGGAATTTGCGTGCAAGCTGGCAGCGCGAGGAGCGCAGGCGATAGATTGCCCGATTTTTGAAATCCAAGATTTGACGAGGAGAAAAGATTTTAAAGAGATCACGGGCAAAATTAAGAATTATGACTGGGTGTTTTTTACAAGCGCGACAGGCGTGAAACTTTTTTTTGAAGCGGCCAATAGATTGCGAATGGATTCGAGAGTATTCGGAGACGTGAAAATTGCTTGCATTGGATGCGAAACGGAGAATGAACTAAAATTACACGGAATACGGGCGGATTTTGTTCCAAAAAAATTCACGTCGGCAGAGCTGGCAAAAGAATTTATAAAAAAATATAAACCTGAAGGGACAAAAATACTTCTGCTGCGGTCGTCGCTTGCAGAAAATCTGGAAATTCGAGGAGCATCTGCGGACACATTCGCGGTTTACACTTTGAAAAAAATAAAAAACACCACAAAAAGAAATAAACACGGTGCAGACTGGGTAACTTTCGCGAGCAGTTTCGCGGCAAAGTGCTTTTTTGAGAAATTCAAGGCTGAAGAAATCAGCGGTATTAAAATAGCTTCGATAGGGCCTGTTACGTCGGGTACGCTGAGGCGATTCGGGGTCGAGCCAACGGTCGAGGCCGAGGTGCATACGATCGACGGGATGATAGATGAGATGGAAAGACATGGAAAGTTAAGAGCTAATAGTGAATAATGAAAAATTGAAATCCGAAGTCCGAAATTCGAAATTCGAAATAAATACGAAATTCGAATTTAGAAATGATCAAAACAAAAAATGAAATGATAAATGTTTCGAGATTATATTGCGGGATAGAGAATCCATCGGACAAATATCATTTCGGTTCGCAGGGGCCGGTTGTTGTTTATAACTGCACGAAAAAATGCAGTCTGAACTGTCTGCACTGCTACAGCAGGAATAGCTTGAATGGAAAAGAATTAGATACGAAAGAGGCTAAAGATTTATTGAAGCAGCTTGCGGAAATTAACTGCGCGGCTGTTCTTTTCAGCGGGGGCGAGCCGCTGGAAAGAGAGGATTTGTTCGAGCTTCTGGATTATTCGAATGTCCTCGGTTTGAGGACGGTTCTTTCTACAAATGGAAATTTGATAGATGCGGTGACAGCGAAAAAACTTTTCGATAGCGGTGTGAGTTATGCCGGTGTTTCGATTGACGGGACGGAAAAAACGCACGATGAATTTCGCGGCAGAGCGGGAAGTTTTAAGGCTGCGGTAAACGGAATTAAGGCCTGCAAAGAGGCGGGACTTAAAAGCGGAATAAGATTTACAATAACAAAGCGCAACTATAATCAAATAAACGAAATATTTTTTTTGGCGAGTGATTTGAGTGTTGCCAGGATATGTTTTTATCATTTGATCGCTGTGGGGCAGGCGGCGAAAAATGATTTAAAATGCAGCGAAGGGCAGTTAACGCAGGCATTTAATGAAATACTCGATTGTGCCAGACAGTACACATCGAAAGGTGTTTGCGAAGTTTTTACGGTAGGCAATTGCGAGGATGGAGAGTTTATTCTGAACAGGCTGAAAGAAGAAAAATCGCCTTTGTATGAAAAAAGTTTTCGATTGCTTGAGAAGTTTGGGGGGAATAAGATAGGAAGGAAAATTTTTGCCGTAGATGCTTTTGGAAATGTTCATCCGAGCCAGTTCAGGCAGGATTGTCTGCTTGGGAATGTAAAAGAAAAAAGCATTAAGGAAATCGTAAGTGAAATTCAATGTACACAAACTGATCGATTTAGCGGTTGAGATTGCCACGGCTGTCTGCTGACAGCCTCGCAATGACAGATAATCGCAATTTTGTCATTGTGAGAAGTTCCGTTTCGGAACGACGAAGCAATCTCAAATCATGAAAAAATAATAACATTAACGTGAAAGACACTGATGAATTTACCGATTAGAATGCGAAGGCTCAGGGCAAGCGAATCTATGAGGCGGCTCGTCAGAGGAGTTGGTTTGTCTGCGGATAATTTTGTTTATCCTTTGTTTGTATGTCCGGGTACGAAAGTGAAGAAACCAATCGAATCGATGGAAAACTGTTTTCATTTTTCGCCGGATATGATAATTGAGGAAGCGAAGGAAATTTTTGAGCTTGGCATACCCGCTGTTCTGCTTTTCGGTTTGCCTGAGAGAAAGGATTCAACAGGTTCGGCGGCATTCGACGATAACGGGCCGGTGCAGCAGGCGATTAGAAATATTAAAAAAGCTGTGCCCCAATTGCTTGTGATAACGGATGTATGTTTGTGCGCTTATACTGACAGCGGGCATTGCGGAATAATCAAGGATAATAAAATTGACAATGACGCTTCGTGCGAAATTCTTGCGAAGACAGCTTTGTCTCACGCCAAAGCCGGGGCGGATGTGGTTGCGCCATCGGATATGATGGACGCCAGGGTCGGGGTAATCAGAAAAACGCTCGATGAAAATGGTTTTGCGGATACTGCGATAATGGCTTATTCGGCGAAATACGCTTCGGCGTTTTACGGGCCGTTCAGGGATGCGGCACAATCATCGCCTGTGTTTGGGGACAGGAAAACTTATCAGATGGATGCTGCTTGTTCGGCGAAACAGGCGATGCGCGAAATTGAGCTGGATATCGCTGAGGGTGCGGATATTGTGATGGTCAAGCCGGCGATTGCTTATCTCGATATTATTTATCAGGCGAAACAGCGGTTCGATGTTCCGATCGCGGCGTATTATGTCAGCGGTGAGTATATGATGATAAACGCGGCGGCGAAGCAGAATCTGCTGGACAGAAAGGCGGCTGTGTTTGAGACGCTGACTGCGATTAAGCGAGCGGGAGCGGATATTATCATTACGTATTTTGCGAAAGAGGCGGTCAAGTGGATTGCGAAGTGAAACGGCCGCGGGTTGTCGCTTTCGAAGTTACGCGAAGATGCAAAATGAAATGCGTTCATTGCAGGGCGGCGGCGGATGCTGATTTTGAAAACGATTTATCGACACAGGATTGCAAAAAAATTATAAAAGCTGTCGGCGATTATGGGCGATGTGTTTTTATTTTTACCGGCGGTGAGCCTTTTGAGAGGGAGGATTTGTTCGAGCTGATAGATTACGCAAATTCGTGCGGGCATGTTGTTTCTGTTGCGACTTGCGGGTATGATTTCGACGATGAAAAAGCGCGGAGGCTGAAAAGTGCCCAAGTTGTGACGCTTTCGTTTTCGATTGATTCCGATGACGCGCAGGTTCATGATGATTTCAGGCGGACAGAGGGGGCTTATGCGAGGACGCTGAAAGCGATAGAGACCGCAAAGAGCGCGGGACTGAAATTTCAGATTAACAGCGTTGTGACAAAATTGAATTTTGATAATTTGCCTGCGATCGCAAAGCTGGCGGAGGATTTGGGGGCATATTGTTTTAATCCGTTTATGCTTGTTCCTGCGGGCAGAGGGAAGGAAATTTCGGATATCGCGATTTCGTCGAGTGAGTATGAAAAAGTTTTGAAAACGGCAGCCCAACTCAAATCGCAAAGCGGTATCGATGTGCGGTTTACGTGTGCGCCGAGGTTTGCGGCGGTTTTTAAGGAGATGTATCCTGAGTCGAAGAAAAAAGCGTTCGGGTGTCTTGCGGCGGGTGATTTTGCTTTTATCAGTCACGCGGGCGATGTGCAGACGTGCGGGTTTTTGAAAATTTCGGCTGGGAATGTTTTGCAAGTCGGAAGTTTCGGCGAGATTTGGGAAAAGTCTGAATTATTGAATTCGATAAGGCGGAAAAAATTCGGCGGCAAATGCGGGGACTGTGAGCATGACGAGATTTGCGGAGGATGCAGGGCAAGGGCGTTTGCGCAATCGGGTGATTGGCTGGGGTCTGACCCGCTTTGCTCTTTTTATAGGAAGGCGAGTACGCTGGCTTGTGCGCATATCGAGGATGAAAAAATTTCCGAAGCGGCCCAGGCGGTGAACGCTCTCGGCAATGTCTCGCATAATTATTTGAGAAGGCATTATTATAATTTGTGGTTTACGCTAAAGGCGAAAAATTCTCGGGAGATAAATAAAATTCTGGCGGAACTTTCGGCCAGGTTCGGGACGCAGTTTCATTCGTTTCCATCGGGCAAACGGTATAAAATGGATTCGGCGGCGATAAAGAGGCATGACCCGCCGATGAATTATAACGCGATGATTTGCTGTATGGCGGCAAATTGGAATTTTGAACCGGCGGCGAAATATTTGTGCGATCTGCCGCAGGTGAGTCATTGCTATGAACGTGACGGAACGAGCGATTGGCCTTATAATCTTTACGCGATGGTTCACTGCGATGATGAGACGCAGATTCATAATATCGCAGCCGAGTTTATGGGCGAGTTTGGAATCGAGAAGCTGGAAATTCTCCCGACAGTGAAATCATTGAAGGCATAAACTGGTTACTCCAAATTGCAGGTTTTCAGTTTACGCCAAAGAGTAGCTGTGCTTATGCCGAGGATTTTCGCGGTTCTGGATTTGTTGCCGGAAGTTAATTTTAAAATATGGGCGATGTGATTTCTTTCAACCTGTTCGAGAGTTTTATTTTGAGCTGACGAATTCCGGTTGAATACTGATTCGAGGAAAACAGGGGGAAGGTTTTCTGGAAAAATGATTCCATCCTTTGAAAAAACCGCGGCTCTTTCGATGGCGTTTTCCAATTCTCTGACGTTGCCGGGCCAGGAATAATTTAGCAGATAATCGAGGCACGAGGCGTCGAGGACGAGATTTGGTATTTTCATTTTTTTAGCGAACTGGCTGACGAAGTGTCGAGCGAGCGGGAGTATGTCCTCCTGGCGGTTTCTCAGGGGCGGAACCTGCATTTCAATAACAGCGAGGCGATAGTATAAATCTTCTCTGAAACTGCCAGATTTAATGGCTTCCGAGATATTCTGATTGCTGGCGGCGATGATTCTGACGTCAATTTTTCTCGGGATGCTTTCTCCGATTCGGAAAATTTCTTTCTCCTGCAAAGCGCGAAGCAGCTTGACCTGAATATTCGTTGATATCTCGGTGATCTCGTCAAGGAAGATTGTTCCGTGCTGTGCCTGTTCAAATAGGCCTACGCGGTCGTTGATGGCTCCGGTGAATGAGCCGACCTTGTGGCCGAAGAGTTCGCTTTCAAGGAGAGTTTCGGGCAGCGCGCCGCAGTTGACGCCGATAAAATTCTTATTTGCCCTTGGTGAGTTTCTGTGTATATACCTTGCGAGGACTTCTTTTCCTGTGCCTGTTTCGCCGGTAATGAGAATGGATGAATCGAAAATGGAAGCTCTCAAAGCGAGCTCGAGTACTGCCTGGAAGGATTTGCTTCTGACTTCTGCGGCCTGAAGTTTTAGCGGCTTTTCTGGAAGGCCGAGATGACGCCGCTGCAGAGCAAGTTCGGCTGATTTTTTTCTAAGCTGTTCTGTGAGCTGCTGAATTTTGCCTCTGATGTCTTCCGATTGAAAGTCGATAATGATATCTTTGAGCTGGGTCCCCCATGAGGCTTTGTCTTTTCCGATGGCGGAACAAATCATATCGCCTTTAGCGCGGCATTTCTGTTCGACAAAATATATTTCGTTCGAGGTGCAATATGAAGCGAAACCGCTGCTGTATCCGACAAGCATCCAGCAGACAGGCAGATCGGATTTTTCGAGCTGGGCCAGATGCTCCTCTGCTTCGCCGGAGTCGTACCAGAGAAGTTCCATTTTGAATTTTCCCGTGTCGGGGTCAAACTCAAGTTTTTTGATGACATTTTTAACAACTCCCTGGAGCGTATGCAGCCTTGGGCCGGCCTTAAGAAGTTCAATCGTGTCCTCCCATTTAAAAATTCTTTTAAGAGCGGCGGCGTCGGCCTGGCCCCAGAAAAAACCGAACCTGGTGAGAATCTTTCGAGCCTGCTGAATCCCCATATTATCAACAAGATCTTTCCTGAATTGACCGAATGAATGCATATCGTGAAGGACCAAACGGCGGCCGTGGAGGCTTAGCCTGCCCTCGGTAAAATCCACAATTTCCTGTAGTTCGAGATCCTGTGCTTTCAAATTTTTGCCTTTCAAAGTGAAATATATTTGTTTCATTATGAAATAGTTTAACAAAAAAGTCAACATTTTTAATATTATATAAGTCTTGTAAAATAAATTACTTATGTAAATATGTAAAATTTGGCACGGATGTTGCATTATGTATTATTGTAAATTTAATATTTTTTTGGAGTATTTCAAATGTATCAATTATTAAAAATGAAGAATAACGGTTTAAAGAAAGAAGTGATTGAGTTTACGCAAAAACTGGTATCAATACCGAGTGTAAGTCTGCAAGAACAGCAAGCGGCTGAATATACAGCGGACACAATGGAGTCGCTTGGTTTCGACAAGGTAGCCAAAGATGAATACGGCAATGTCATCGGCCTGATGATGGGCAGAAGCGCTGGGCCGAATGTAATGCTTTTAACGCACCTGGATACGGTAATTCCGGCAGATGATGACGCAGGCATCATGGCAAGCGGATGTATCTACGGGGCAGGGGCAAGCGATTGTAAATCCGGAGTAGCGGCACATGTATTTGCGGGATGTCTTCTCAAGAGAAGCCTTCTTCCTTTGAACGGCAATCTCATCGTAGCGGCCGCGGCGGCAGAACAAAATGGATGCAGTATAGGAACAAAGTACCTGCTTGAAAAGACACTGCCCGGATTGGGATTGAAGGTCGATTACGTAATACTCGGCGAAACTACAGGATTGAACCTTTATTACGGACATGACGGATGGATAGAGCTTGATGTGAAAGTTGTCGGAAGCAATCCTTTCAAGGTGGGAGACGCCGCGAACACAATTTTCAACGATATAGACAATATCAGCAGGGAAAACGAAATCGCATATCCGAACTGGCAGATAATAAACAAACCGAGAATTGAAGATGAACAAGGACTGCGAAAGGCGACAATCACGGTTGGGCGGCGGATGGGCATTTCTGAAGATTCGGGTTGCATAACAGGCCAGCTTAAGCATGAGGCGATAATGGCAATAAAGAACAACAGTTCAGTGGCTGTGGATGTTGCAGTGAGAACCGAATCGCAGACACTTTGTACAGGCCATTCGATTGCAGTAAAGAAAATATCGCACGCATGGTCGATAGATCCATTCTGTCCGCTGATGGAAAAGGCAAGAGGGTCGTTGAAGGCAAGCGGGTGCAAAGCGCAGGCTGGCAAGTGGAAACTTGGAAGGCTCGGGATGGGTACTTCGGGCAGCGTAATATTGAACGAATATGGAATTCCTGTGATAGGCTACGGCCCCGGTGACGAAGATCAGGCGCATACCGCAAACGAATGCGTAAACGTGAACGATATCGTTGAAGCAGTTTACGGAACGAGCGCAATTGTTCATAGTTTGATTGGGATACCCGTATTCGGATGGAGCAGCGACGAGATATAAACGAAGGGAAAATCATGAAAATACTGGTATTAAACTGCGGCAGTTCGTCGCTTAAATACCGGCTTATCGAGATGCCGGGAGAGAATGAACTTGTAAGCGGCGAAGCCCAGCGGGTGGGGCCTAAGACTACGGAACCATCCCAGATAATTCATAATAACAGAGGCCAAACTGCAACTTACAAGGTCGAGATGAGAAATCATCAATCGGCGTTTAATGAAATAATGAAGATACTCACCGCCGGTCAAGATTTTCAACCGGACGCAATCGGACACAGAGTTGTTCACGGCGGTGAGATTTTCAGGGACCATACGATAGTGAGCGGCGATGCGATTGATCGCATCGAGCAGATAAACGAATTGGCGCCGATTCATAATCCCATATCCGTTTCGTTGATTCAGGAATGCTGGAGGCTTTACACGAAAATTCCGCACATAATGGTATTCGATACCGCGTTTCATTCAACTATTCCGGATTACGCGAGGAAATACGCAATCCCAAAGCAACTGAGTGATGAGCTGGGATTTTATAAATACGGTTTTCACGGTACGAGCCATCAATTCGTTTCTCAAGAAGCGGCCACGATGATGGGGATCGAGCATTCGGATCTAAACGCAGTAAGCTGTCATCTCGGCAGCGGCGGCGCCAGCCTTTGCGCGATTGTCAAAGGCAAATCGGTCGATAATACGATGGGATATTCGCCTTTGGTGGGGCTTTTGATGAGCACTCGATGCGGCGATATCGGGGCATCGGTATTGCTGAAACTGCTTGCGCATTTCAATGGCGATTATGAAATAGTCGAGACCCTGCTTAATAAGAACAGCGGCGTACTGGGGGTATCGGGCATTTCGGCGGACATACGTGACATACTTCAAAGCAGAGACAGCAAGGACGAAAACGTGATCTTGGGCCTGACAGCGAATATGTATCTGTGGCGGATAAAAAAATACCTCGGAGCCTATATCGCGGCTGTCGGCAGGCCGAATGCAATCATATTTACGGACACTATCGGCGAAACCGTTCCGCAAGTCCGCGCAGCGGTATGCAGCGAAATGGAATGGTTCGGAATAAGAATAGACAGTAAATTAAATGAGGATGAGGCCGAGTTGCCGAAAAATATCGCGGCAAAAAACAGTGAAGTGCAATTACTTGTTATAAAAACGAATGAAGAACTGGCGATAGCAAGAGAAAGCTATAAGATGCTCACAAATGCAAAGCGAGAAAAATAAATGAAGATACTTGTAATAAATCCAAGTCCTTCGGAACTGGAATATTCTTTTTACGGGATACCGGAATACAAAACACAGGCCCTCGAGGTTATAAAAAGCTGGCAGATCGAAGAAGCTCAATCGGTTCTGGAAAGGATATTGAAAGACGGAGAGAAGGTTTTAAAAAAAGATGAGAAAATTGACGTTATAGCAGTCAGAGCTGCTATGGGCGGGACGGAATTTAAGAACTCAGTTATAGCAACACAGGACGTTAAGAAAAAGTTAACTAAGCTTTTTGCGCAGGCGCCAATGCATTTGCCAATGGTTGTAAATCTGTTAAACGCAGTCGAAAAAAGAATGAAAGGCGTGCCTGTTGTTCTTTCGTTTGATAGCGGATTTTTTGCGGAATTGCCTCAAAGGGAAACGATTTACGGCATGGAAAGTTCGCTGGCCCGGAAGCTGAACCTTCGGAGATATGGATATCACGGCTTGTTTCATAAGGCGGCGGCACAGGAATACAGGGGCAACAAAATTATATCCATATGCCTTGAGCCTCGGCCTGAAGTCGCGGCTATATTAGACGGCAAAGCGATAATGGTAACAAGCGGGGCAACGCCGATCG
>JAKJEQ010000220.1:0-266 GCA_022705345.1 Planctomycetota bacterium
CAAGTGTAACGGGATTTTCTACATTAAACTCTATCTTGATGCCGTCGAGATACTCGGTCAATTCCGGAACATTATCAACCATAGCGCCGTCGATACGCTGAACAGATACTACTGTCGGATTGAGATTTTCCATTAACTGGAGTTTACCTTCGAATGCGTCGAGTACTGAGGCTGTCACTGTTTCCAGTATCTGAGGTTCAGAAACCTCCGCTTTCTCCCCGAACGCAAGATTGAGAATATTTGTGATTACCGATTTATTTGTTTGA
>JAKJEQ010000220.1:323-595 GCA_022705345.1 Planctomycetota bacterium
CGATCACGTCCAGATTAGTCAATTGTCCCCGAACATTTTTCTGTGCGGTAATAATCGTATCTTTTACGGATTGTGCGCTATTCTGTGAACCGTCAGCGAAAGAAATCTGAACTGAAGCTTTGTTTGTTTCAGTTGTTGTGATTTCATATTGTGTTGATTTTGCTCCGCGCTGTCCGATGCTGTAAACCCTTGCCGCGGCGATTGCAGGATTGTCCATCTTTTCGCCTTGCTCGCGAATGATCTCTTCTACTTCGGCTCTTTCAAGAGCGTAT
>JAKJEQ010000221.1 GCA_022705345.1 Planctomycetota bacterium
TGGCGATGTGGTCAATAGGGCCGTCGCTGCGGGAGGCGAGCTGCTTTTTGGCTTCATCACCGGCTGGTTCCACCAGCTCCAGGGTCAGATGGTTGAATTTCAAAAAGCGCAGGCGGACGGTGCCATTGTCCACCGGGACGTCCACGTGCAGAATCTTTTCGAAGCCGAACTGCTCATAGAATTTCACTGAGCGGTCCGCGTCGGTGACAAACAGAGCCAGGTGCTGGGAATCCAACAGATTATCTTTTAAAAGCATGGGAAGGTTCCTCCATAAAGGTGAGATTGGGTTGAGAATATTGTACCTAATTTAACCACAGATGCACACAGATGACTAAACCACAGATGGACACAGATTTTGCCAAACTGTCATTGCGAGCCCCTTTGGGGCGAAGCAATCTGCATTTTCACTTCAGGAGAATACCTCACTATTAACTATGTGATCCTTCTCGACTCGGAAGGCGCAAGCTGTAGGATGTGTTGATCAATAAAACTGTCATTGCGAGCCCCTTTGGGGCGAAGCAATCTGCACCTCTTGACAGCAGCTTCCATTCTTCGCTTGATTTATCCCATGGCAGGAGATTGCCGCGTC
>JAKJEQ010000222.1 GCA_022705345.1 Planctomycetota bacterium
GATTTCTCAGCGGCAAGGGATTACGATTTCTGCTCCTGAAGAAATTGCTTACATAAACAAATGGATCGATAAGGACAAGTTGATGGAGTCTGCAGCTCGGTATGGTAAATCTCCTTATGGTGCGCACCTTAAGGCTGTGGCTGAAGGAAAAGTCAGATACTGAGGCTGAGTAAAATACTGAAAGGAAAATCAGAGAAATGAAAAAGTATCTAATCACAGGTTGCGCCGGATTCATCGGTTCAAACTTCGTGTACTACATGCTAAAGAAGTACCAGGATATTCTTCTGGTGAATCTTGATGCCCTGACCTATGCAGGCAATCTGGAAAACTTGAAAGGAGTAGAGGGCGATCCCAGGCATGTTTTCGTGCAGGGAGATATCTGTGATAAAGAACTGGTGACAAAGCTTTTCAGTCAATACGACTTTGATTATGTGATCAATTTCGCAGCTGAAAGTCATGTTGACCGCTCCATCGCTAACCCGGAAATCTTCGTTCAGACGAATGTTATGGGTACGGTAAATCTGCTGCAGAGAGCAAAGGAAGCATGGTACGACGCTGAGAAGAAGACCTGGAAAGAAGGAAAGAAG
>JAKJEQ010000223.1 GCA_022705345.1 Planctomycetota bacterium
CTTTGCGATGTCACAATATTCTGTGTATGCACGGCATTGTGCAAGTGAGGAAAACGCAGATGTTCATTACCGCAGAGTACAGAATTTTTTGCCGCCGGATGGCGAGGTGCGGCTTATTACGCTTACTGATAAGCAGTTTGAAAAGATGCGTATTTTCTGGGGAAAAATGCGAAAACCTGCACCTCCAGCGCCTAAACAGCTCGAATTATTTTAAGCTTGTTTTAACGCAAGTCCTGTGCGGACAGCAGGTAATGGAAAAGGTAGTGTAACTAATCCCGACCTGCTGTCAATCCACAACCACAATCTCATTGTCTACATCTTCATCGGCAGTGTAACTAATCCCGACCTGCTGTCAATCCACAACTCAAGCTCTTTAATTTCTTTGTTTGATAATAGTGTAACTAATCCCGACCTGCTGTCAATCCACAACAAGATTGTAGATTGAAGATTGAAAATTTAAGTGTAACTAATCCCGACCTGCTGTCAATCCACAACAATAGCAGGGATCGGATTCGAACCGACGACAGTGTAACTAATCCCGACCTGCTGTCAATCC
>JAKJEQ010000224.1:0-230 GCA_022705345.1 Planctomycetota bacterium
GTCGAGAAATCTTTTATCGTGAGAAACGATTATTACAGCACCATAATAATTTTTTAGAAAATTTTCGAGCCACTGTACAGATTCGATATCAAGGTGATTTGTCGGCTCATCGAGAAGAATACAATTTGGTTTGCGTAGTAAAATTTTAGCAAGTTCGATACGCATTTGCCAGCCACCACTAAATTCACTAACAAAACGCTCGAAATCAGTCCTTTCAAAACCTAATCCTA
>JAKJEQ010000224.1:257-552 GCA_022705345.1 Planctomycetota bacterium
TGATTCAGCACCAAGAATTTTTAGACGCTCTGTAAAATGCGTTAAATTCTCGACAATTTTAAAATAATCTTTTGACTCATAATCTTCTCTTTTTGATAATTCTTCAGTTAATTTATTAATTTCAGTTTCGATAAATTGAATTTCTTTTAAAGAGGATTGCGTTTCTTCTAATATCGTTAATTCTGAATTTATATTTAATTCTTGAGGTAAATATCCGATTGTATAATCGTTGGGAATGATTACAGCGCCCTCTGAAGGCTCTTCGAGTCCGCTAATAATTTTTAAAAGTGTAGTT
>JAKJEQ010000225.1 GCA_022705345.1 Planctomycetota bacterium
AGGAGATGAACGCGGGCACGCTTTCGCTGCGCAAGCGCGACGGCGCGCGCCAGAACGACCTGGCAGTGGAGGAGTTTATTGCCACGCTGGTCGAGCGGATCAAGACGCGCTCGAACGAGTTGTAGTTGTCATCGCGAGCGAAGCGATCCTGCGCAAGCAAGTTGGGAGATTGCTTCGTCGCTGCGCTCCTCGCAATGACAGCATTGACTCGTTTGACATTCCACCAATCTGTGGTACACTATCTGATTGTAACAATTACATAACAAGCCCCGAAAGGCGCTCTTATCCAGAGAGGCGGAGGGACCGGCCCGATGAAGCCTCGGCAACCTGTAAATCCCGGCGAAAAACCAGGGTTTCCAAGGTGCCAATTCCGGCAGAAAAAATTCTGGAAGATGAGAGGGCATTCTGCAAGAAAATTGTGCTTGCCCCTTCGTCCGGAAGGGGCAAAATTTTTACGGAGGTATAACTCTTTTATGAATACCACTTTCATGAACTCAGCCCACTACCTGTTCACTTCCGAATCCGTGACTGAGGGACACCCGGAC
>JAKJEQ010000226.1 GCA_022705345.1 Planctomycetota bacterium
ATTTACTTGATGAAAATATTGAGAAAGAAGAAATGTGAGCCGACAGAACCGATCTCGTGTTGCTATTTTTATTAACCATAGTGGCCCCCAATTCGATGCAAATCTGGCCCCATTTTAAATGCAAATCGCCACCAAGACAGCGTGAGATAGGAATCTACAAAAGGTTTTTATATCTTTATTTCACTTCTTCACAGTTGATCAATTAGCATCATAAATTACTGAATAGTACCTAAAGATCGGTTTATTAAAACAATCAAAAATACTATAATTAGATTTTAATTCTTCTGATTTATCTTTTTCGTCATCTTCGTTATTATTGATAACCATAAGCTTATCAACTTCATTTCCGTTAACTTTGAGCCAATGCTTATCTTTCGAAGTACCATCTTCATGTTTGCCTTCTGGATCAGCAAACTAATTTCTTCTGCAATAGCCGCAAGCTCATTTTGTATTTCAGCAATAATTTGTTTTCTGGCAGGGTCAATGATGTTTTGTCTTTTAATCTTATCGCCAGGACATCCAGCTGCCACAGCC
>JAKJEQ010000227.1 GCA_022705345.1 Planctomycetota bacterium
CTCAGCTACCACAGATGGAGTTAATCTACCACCCTGTAAGTTTGGTATTACATTAGGTTTTCCACCTTCCATGTAAGCCATCACAGAGTTAGTTGTTCCTAAATCTATTCCTATTATTTTTGACATATTATTATTATTAAAAATTTAATTTCTATTTTGATACCACGACTCTCGCTGGTCGTATCACAACTTCATTTAATTGATAACCTGGTTGTATGATATCGAATATCTTTCCTTTTGCAAATTACTATCAAATATATCTCCCTTTTGAGGAATATACTGTTTCAAACCCATAACTTCAAAACTTTTATTTATACTTTCTAATATTGCAACTATCCCATCTAACCAAGATTTTCCAGCTTCGTTCAACTTTATATCTTTAGCACTTATTTTAGCCATCACCATTGCATCTAATGATGGAATTATTTCTTCAAAGAAAACCTTCTTAAATTGAAATATTCTAATCTCATCTCTTTTTTCTGAACTTTTAACAAGGTTGTGATAATCTGCTAAAGCCTTTTTCAACTGATTC
>JAKJEQ010000228.1 GCA_022705345.1 Planctomycetota bacterium
ACTTACCACCAAAAACACCCAATTCTAACATTTGTTTTGGGGATAGGTCTGGTTTAAAATCACTCCGAAAATTTTTACCAGACGGCTCGCTTAATACATATCGATAATTTTTTTGCATCTTGTCATTGACGATAACAATTTTGCTCATAAAAATAAAAATTATTTATATTATTTATTTTAACATAAAAATAAAAGCCAAGAATCAGACAATATCTTTGTGTTGATTTTTTTATAAAATGTGTTATGGTTTTTTCTTTTTTTAATATTTCACTAAAAAGATGGATCAAAGTTACTCTCACTTCGTCATTGCATTTCTCAGTGCCTTCTCTCAGTTTATTATGTCGTAGCCAAAGGCCCTGACGACCGAAGGGAGGAAGGGCTGGGAGACTAGGACCGTGAGTACACTTATCGACCTCGACTTTGCCACAGGTCCGACCTGTGGCCACAGGTCGGACCTGTGGCCAAGAACGAGCACCGATAGTTAAACAAATGTTTGAAAAAGTAGCATACGAAAAATGGT
>JAKJEQ010000229.1 GCA_022705345.1 Planctomycetota bacterium
TTAATATTCACTTTTTTTGTACAGGAGCATGAAAATCCGTAGGGGGAACCCATGTGTTCGCCCGGAATAGGCACCTGTATACGCAACAAAATGCACCCTCCGGGGGTCGGTGATCGGTCAGGCAGACACACAGGTCTGCCCCTACAAAAACTTAATGTTTTATTCCATATTTTTGGGCTTTGCGTACTACAGTGGATTGGTTAACCTCCAGTACCCGCGCTACCTGATAGCTGGAACGATAGCGGGTGAAGGCATTTTCCAGAAGCTGTCTGCCGCAGCGGTATCAAGCGCATACCATCCCCTGTTTGGGTAGAACCAGTCTCAATATTTGCAGGTAAATCCTTGATAGTAATAATGTTATTTATACTGGTAACCACCAGTCTTTCCATTAGATTTTCCAGTTCTCTTACATTACCTGGCCAACTATATTCAACCAGGCAGTTATATACACTATTGTCGAGCCGTTTTTTCATTCCATACTTTTCATTAAAAACATTGATAAAGTAATTCATA
>JAKJEQ010000022.1 GCA_022705345.1 Planctomycetota bacterium
AGTGCGTAATGCAGACATTCGATTGGGGTAACCGTTTTCGATTTGAGAATGGCACCGTTAGCGAAAGGCTTCATTCCTAAAACACCTATATTATGCATAACGAGTCGGGGAAGAACCAAATTTGCAAAGCTTCGGAAATGGGCATCCATCACATTTAACGGCAATTGTACCGTATCGAACTTGAACCCGAATTTTTCGGCTACTTCAAGCATATATAAATGCACGTGCGGGTCTTTATGGCCAGTAAAACCTATGTACCTGATTTTTCCCGCATCGCGTGCGCGAATCAGGGCTTCGTTTGCTCCGTCCGAATCGAAAATTCTGTCAGGGTCCTCGTAACGTATGATTTCGTGGTGCTGAACTAGATCGATGTGGCCGACGTTAAGGCGTTTTAAAGAATCATCCAATTGCTTTGAAGCCTCCTCTTTTGTCCGGCCGTCAACTTTGGTCATGACAAAAGCCTTTTGCCTGTATCCATCCTTCAAAGCTTTACTAAGGCGAAGTTCGCTTTGACCATTGTTGTAGTCCCAACTGTTATCCATAAAGGTTATACCATTGTCGATGGCAGTTCGAATTATTCGAATCGCAAGTCTTTCATCAACATTGGGCTGGCTTAAATGAGAACCTCCAATCCCAATAGCCGATACTTTCTGGCCTGTACTTCCGAGAGCTCTATATATCATTTTTAATCTCCTTTAATAAATTAATTTTTCTGCTTTTAGAATATTTAGAAACGCCGCATGATGGGCATTTTTCCAAATCTATCAGTTTATTCAAATATTGCTGGACAACGGCAATAAAAGAAGCGTGGCTCCAGGTCAGGGGCGAAACGGAAAGCGGCTCATCATTTTCAGGATTTACCTGTTCTGCTAAAACGCCGCTTGGCAAAGCATGTCTTTGAACCCATTTCATTATATCCAAAGCTTTGTTCAAATCTTCTTTGCTTCGGCTTACAGCGATATAATATTGAGCGAGCCAAAGCGTGCAAATAAACCATGGATTGCCGGGAATGTTTTGAGACGCTCTGTAATAAGGGTCATTTTCATAGCGTGCCAGCCCTCCATTTTTAGTTTTGCACCATAGAGCATCATAAACCTGCTGCATGGTGTTTGAAACTTTTACATCATTGGGATGATAAACGCCGAAAGCGAAAATACCGAAAAGGCTGGAATCAATTGTCGTGTCAAAATCAAGCGAACCATCTTTTTTAAAATTTACCATTCGACAGAAGCGATTTTCATGCTGCATGTATAAAAATTTATCCATCGCAAAACGCATTTTTCGAGACCCGTTTCGGTACCCTTGCGCAAGTTCACCATCGCCGAAAGCCTGAGCGAAATTAGCGGCAGCCATAAGGCCTCCGCATACAGCGGCAGTTGTAAAAGTCAAAATCCCCTGCCGTTCCTCCCAAAGATCATAGCTTGGGAGCGGAAGCCCGGTCTCGCTGTCACGATAATTCATCATAAAATCGGCGGCATTTTTAATTAATTTTCGGTACAGAGGTTTAATCAGGTCAATTTCCCTGAAAATTGAAAAATTATTCCATAAGGCCCAAACAACCAAAGCGGTTTCGTCTTCCTGAATAGGAAGCTGCGTCATGTTATCTTTTTGCCATGGATGCCAGGAACTTGCGAGGGAGCCCGAAGGATTGTACTTGTGAAAAAAATAACCGTCATCGGTAATAATGTCAGAGCATAATTTATAAAAATTTCTTGTAATTTCAAAATAGCCGGCAAGATCGAGAGCGTAAGCTATAAGAGCTGCGTCGCGCGGCCACATATAACTGTATGTATCTCGATTGAAATAGACAATATCAGAATCGTTGGCGGCGATGATGCTTCCGTTGTTATTAATCTGCGTGCGGCAAATCAAAAGACTTCTTTTATAAAGCCGAGCAATTTCAGCAGGCAGAAGGTCGCAATTCAATTGTTCCTTGTTAACCCAAAGTTTCCAATAGTTTTTGGTTCTCTTGAAAATCTCCTGAGGCGTTTTCCTCGTTATGACCGAATTCAGATATGCAACTTCTTTCCATTCTTTTCCCGCACATATCCAGTACCAGCAAGTGTCGATTTCATTTCGGCCAAGCTTTAAATGAATGGCTATGACAGAATCGATAGTGCCCTGGGCGACTGGATTGCCGCTTAAAATACCGTCTTCGGCGTCCATCCATGTACCTATCTCATCAGGGCGTCCTTTGTTTCCGGCCGCAAAATAATCGATACCGAACTTTTTGTTCGCAAAGATATTAATAAGAAAATACCGGTCGAGTTTATAATGAAGGAGACTGTTAAGCTGTGGACGGAAAACGGCGGTATCTCCGATATCATTTTGAAGTATTTGAAAATCGTGCGCCAGAAAAAGCCTGACTTCAATGTTCGAGCTTGAACAATTTTCAACGTCTATTTTTTTTAAGTAAATATTTTCATGGAAATCCACAAGATCATTTGCATATATTTTAATTTTCCATTTCTCATGTATAAGTTCGACATCAGTAACCAAAGTTTCATCAAGATAATCCATTTTGATTTTCCAGCCATCCGGAACCCAGCCAAAATCTCCATTAACCCAGACGCCAAATCGGAAAACTTTTCCGCTGGTATGATTTTCCTGACCGACATAGGGATAGTAAAAATCCCTAATCAGATAATTTCTGTCAAAGGAAATCAGCATATTGCCATTACCAACGGGTATATCGCGCGGCATTGATACATTCCTTAAATAAAATTTTCAGCAGCGGCGATCGCATCTTTTTTTGCCTGAGCCAATTTTGCTTTTTGAGTTTCCGAATCGATATCCATAGGCTGAGCGATGATAAAATTTACGTCCGTCAGACCAACAAAACCAAATATTGTTCGCAAGTAAGGCTGCTGGAAATCACCAGTGAACCCTGAAGCGGGAATGCTGTAATCTCCGCCACGGCTCATTATCACCATCATTTTCTTGCCTTTGACCAGCCCCTGGACTCCTGAAGATGTGTACCTGAAAAGATATTTAGGCTGCACGATGATATCGATATAATGTTTTAAAAAATACGGAATTGAAAAATTCCACATAGGCGTACTGAGCAAATAAGCGTCAGCGGAATTAAAACGCTCGATATGAGCGATTATTTCCAGCCAGGCATCCTTTAAATCGCCATATAATTCTCTGCCATCTAAAAGAACGTATTTACCATCAACACGTTTCATAGTCAGCGAAGGCAATATCTCTTTTGTTAAATCAAGCAATTCGACGACCCAATCGGGATGTGTCCGAATAAATACATCCAGAAAAGCTTCTGATATCTGTAAAGTCCTCGATTCATCGCCACGCGGAGTAGCTACTATGTGCATTAATTTTTTCAATAATGTAATGCCCTTATAATTAGTTAAAACTACATATTACTTGAGCGGAGTTATGCTTCCATTGGTAAAATTACTATAAAAGATTCGGAAAAACCCTAAAAGTATCAAAGAAGATAAAACAAATTTAAATTAAATTTTCTATGTTACCTAGACTATCTATAGTACACTTTATAAACGAGTAAGTCACTATAGAGATACTATCGATACTAGAAAAAAAGATGATAAATTTCGGGTATAAAACATTGATTTGCAGATACTTAAAGCCAACAAGGACCTCAATTGTTTTGGCGACACTCTTAATCTGTTATTTTTTAGGGGGATGCAGCCCGGCAAAATACAGGGAAGATATTGATAAAACCGCTGGACAAATATTGTCAGAAAAACAATATCAAGCAACCGGGAAGGTCGGCAAATTTACGATTAACCGGCCAAGCGATATTCTACGAAAAAGGCTCCTGAAAGGGCAGAATTTACCGATGACCGGCCCCGCTTCTCTCGGAGCTGAATGTCTTGAAGAAATAGAACACTGGCCTGAAGAAGGTTATCCAAATGTTACAACCGGCGGAAAAATCACAAATATCGATGTAAATGATAGAGTAGCAGTAACACTGGTTGAGGCGCTTCAAATCGGGGCATACAACAGCTTCGAATATCAAACCCGCAAAGAAGATATTTTTCAAACAGCGCTGAATCTTGAACTTGAGCGCGATGAGTTCAGAAATTCTTTTTTTGCGCAAATTCAAAATCTTGTGAGCACAGATACAAGAGGCGACAGAACTGTTAGCGGAACAGTTACGAGCGGCTCTGTGGGCATTAGCAGAAGATTTATGAACGGGGCAGAAGTTACTTCCGCGATAGGTATCGATTTCGCGAACCTTCTGACAAACGGAGGCGAGTTTTCGAGAGGACTATCCGCAGATTTGAGCGTTACGATACCGCTGCTAAGAGGGTCGGGCAGGCATATAGTTACAGAGCCTTTGATCCAGGCAGAAAGAAATGTGATATACGCTTTCTGGGATTTTGAACAATTCAAAAAAGATTTTGCCGTAGATGTCGCGACTAATTATCTTTCAGTTCTGCAGCAGTTAGACCAGATACAAAATAGTGAAGCAGATTATCTGAGCAGGATTGATACAGCAAGGAGAAGCAGAAGGCTTTCCGATGCGGGCAGAATCAAGGAAATAGAAGTTGACCAGGCGGTCCAGCAGGAATTAAGCGCAAGGCAAAGCTGGATACGCGCAATACAATCATATAAGAGACAGCTCGATCAATTTAAGATTTTCCTCGGTCTTCCGCCGGATGCAAATATTCAGCTCGATCCTAATGAGCTGAAAAAACTAATCGGGCCGGCAATGCAGATGATCAGGCAAGCAGAGCAGATAACCAGTGATGAATCGGCAGTAACAGACGAAGAGCAATTTCTCATTCAACTGATGGAACCGGATTACAGCAATGCCGGGCCCTATGAAATCCCTGAGCCAAATGCGATTCAACTTGCTTTTTTTAATCGATTGGATTTAAAGAGAGCAGAGGGCCAGGTATATGATGCGCAGAGAGCTGTTGTCGTGGCGGCAGATGCCTTGAGGGCGGAACTGACGCTGCTCGGCGATGCTTCGATAGGTTCAACCCGCGGAATAGGGTCAACTGGTCTTCCCAATGCAACGTTTGTGGCAAATGAAGGTATCTTTTCATCCCTGGTAACACTCGATTTGCCTCTGGAAAGGACTTTAGAGGCAGTAAATTACCGGAACAGCTATATCACCCTCGAACGAAACGTCAGAGATGTGCAAACTCTTGAAGATAATATAAAATTTGATATTCGCAACTCTCTTCGCAACTCGCTTGAAGCACGAGAAAATATGTATATACAGGCAAAAGCAGTTGCAGTGGCACAAAAACGAGTTAAAAGCGTAAATATGTTTTTAGACGCCGGTCGGGCACAGATTCGCGACCTGCTGGAGGCACAAGATGCGCTTCTTTCAGCACAAAACGCATTAACGGCGGCTATAGTGCAGTATAGAATATCTGAACTGAACATTCAGCGTGATATGGGTGTTCTGGAAGTGGATGAAAACGGATTATGGAAAGAATACTTTCCGGAGATTAATTAAATGACAAAGAAAAGAATTTATTTGATAAGCAGTGCGGCAATAATACCCGTATTTCTATTGGTGTCAGGGCTGAAATTATTGCAGGGTAAGGATGACAATACGCATTATGGGCCGACATACAACGTTAACCGAGGGCCGCTTACAATCAGTTTTGTTGAGTCCGGCACAATAAAGGCTCGAGATCAGATAATACTAAAATGCGAAGTAGAAGGCAGAACATCGATTACCTATGTCATACCTGAGGGAACACGGGTTAAAAAAGACGATTTGCTTGTCGAGCTGGATGTCAGCAGCCTTGAGGATCAAAGGATAGACCGTGAAATCGACGTTCAAAAAGCAGAAGCAGCGTTTATCAGCGCAAAAGAAAACTTTGCGGTCGTCCAAAATCAGGCCAAAAGCGATAATGACCGTGCTGATTTAAAACTTGCATTTGCAAGACAGGATCTCGAAAAATATCAAAAAGGCGAATATCAGACAGAATTGCTAAAGGCTAATACGGAGATTACGCTTGCGGAAGAAGAATTGAGCAAAGCTGAAGATTATCTCGAATGGTCAGAAAAACTTTTTGCAGAGAAATATATTCCGGAAACAGAATTAAAAGGCGACCGGCTGACTAAAAAGAAATCAGAGCTTAATCTGGAGATTGCCAATAACAACAAACAGCTCCTGCAGGAATATACATATAAAAGGCAACTTGCTCAGCTAATCAGCGACGTCAACCAGGCCGAGATCGAACTTGAGATAACAAAACGCAAATCAAACGCGAGCATTATACAGGCAGAAGCGGAATTAAAGGCAAAAGAAGCTGAATACGGCAGGCAAAAAGACAAGCTCGACAAAGTCCTGGATCAGATATCCAAAACGAAAATCTATGCTCCGGCAGACGGGCTTGTGATCTATGCAGCCAGCGCCAAGACAATGAGCTGGAGGTCCAATTCAGAGCCGCTTGATGTCGGCAGAGAGGTTTCAGAACGCGAAGAATTAATTTATCTGCCTACCGGAGAAGAAGCGGATGCGGAAATAATGATACACGAATCATATTTGAAAAAAATCACGCCTGGAATGCCGACAATGATTACGGTAGATGCTCTTGCGGGAAAAAGATTTTACGGAACAATAAAGCAAATCGCCCCGCTTCCTGATTCACGCAGCATGTGGATGAATCCGGATTTGAAGGTTTATCTGACTAAGGTTGAAATGGAAGGTGTTGACCCGATGCTTAGAAGCGGAATGAGCTGCCAGGCAGAAATAGTTGTTCAGCAGCTAAAAGAAGCCCTTTATGTTCCTCTACAGGCAGTTATACGGGTCGGGCAGGAACCAACTGTTTTCGTAAGGAACGGAAAAACATATCAGCCGAGGACGGTTAAAACGGGTCTTGATAATAACAAAGTAATTCATATAGTCGAAGGTCTCGAGGACGGCGATATCGTCCTGCTGAATCCTCCATTGAAATCTGCGGCGGTATATACGAAATCCGAACAAGATTTCGGGGACGGATTTCAGGAGAAGATTAACAGCGGATTGAAAAAAGCCGAATCGATGGGGACGACAGGCGGTTCGGAAAATAAACCAAACGCAGAAATGACTCAAGCGGAAAAAATGAAAAAACAGCTCGAGAATTTAACGCCTGAACAAATCGAAGAGATGAAGAAAAAATATGAGAGTATGTCTCCGGAAGAAAAAGAAAATTTGAAAAAGCAATTTTCCGGACAGGGCCTGGAAGAGCAAAAAGCCCAAGAGAACCAATAATTATGGATTTAGTAACTTTTAAAAATATACATAAAGTATATGAAATGGGAGCCGAGCCTGTGAGGGCGCTGGACGGGGTCGATATCGGATTTCAGAAAGGAAGTTTCTGGGCGATAATGGGACCCAGCGGGTCAGGCAAAAGCACGATGATGAATATACTCGGATGCCTTGATAGGCCGACGTTCGGCCAGTATTTCCTTGAAGATAAAGATGTCAGCAAGATGGCCGATGACGATCTGAGCGAAATCAGATTGAAGTATATCGGGTTTATATTCCAAAGCTTTAATTTGATTCCTCAACTGACAGTTCAGAAAAATATCGAATTGCCGCTATATTACCTCGGGTGGGATGCCGAAAAAAGCGCGGAACGAGCGAAAGTACTGGCCGCAAAAGTCGGACTGGAAACGAGATTAAATCACAGGCCTTCGCAGCTATCGGGCGGACAGATGCAAAGAGTAGCGGTTGCCAGATCTCTTGCGGTCGATCCTCATCTGATACTTGCGGATGAGCCGACGGGCAACCTCGACAGTAAAACAGGCGATCAGATTATGGAGCTTCTTACGGAACTCAACAAAGAAGGCACAACAATAATCATGGTGACGCATGAGCCGGATATAGCCGCTTACGCGCATCATAGATTGCATATGCGAGACGGCAAAGTAGAAAGAATCGACAGTAATTAAATGGCAATACATCAATCAAAAATCGCTCGAAATATCTGGCTTGGAATAGAAAACCTGCTTCTGCATAAGCTGCGTTCATTTTTAACGATGCTTGGCGTAGTGTTCGGCGTGGGAAGCGTCGTGGCGATGCTTGCAGTCGGCGAAGGGGCAAGCAAAGAAGCGCTTCAGCGCATTCAAAAACTCGGCAGCAATAACATAATAATAAATTCGTTGAAATCCATCGAGGAGGAAGGGTCGTCAACTCAGAATTCACATATGAGCATTTACGGGCTGACATATCTGGACTACGAAAGAATCAGCAGTAATTTTCCTAATGTTCAGCAGGTTGCGCCTGCCAAACTGATACGCAAAGAATCGAAAGCGGGATCGAATATCCTTGAATTGAGAATCGTTGGGACAACAAGCGAATGGTTCAAGCTCGTGCCGAGGCAGCTTTTGGCGGGAAGAGTGTTTGATCAGGGCGATGTTGACAATTTTTCTGCGGCGGCAGTATTAACAGAATTCGGGGCAAGAAGACTTCTGGCGAACAGAAATACGATCGGCCAGCCGATTAAAATCGGAGGCGATTCTTTTGAAGTGGTCGGAATAATCAAAAATGAAGAGGGAATGGCAGGAAACATTCAGATTCCAGACCAGCAGGTTGACGCTTACGTACCCCTAAGCACAGTCCGGAAATATTTTGGCGACATATTCTTTAAAAGAACAAGCGGCTCACGAACTTTAGAAATGGTCGAACTGCACCAGATTATCGTGCAGGTGGATGATGTCAAATATGTCGAATCAACTGCGGCTGGAATAGAAAGGATGCTTCAGAATTTTCACAAGAAACAGGATTATGTAATGAGCGTTCCGCTTGCGCTGCTTAAAGAAGCAGAAGCGACGAAACGAAGATTCAATATCGTTCTGGGTTCAATCGCGAGCATAAGCCTGCTTGTCGGCGGAATTGGGATTATGAATATTATGCTCGCCTCTGTAACAGAGCGGACGCGTGAAATAGGAATTCGCCGGGCAATTGGAGCCAAGCGCAGCCAGATTATAAGCCAGTTTTTGATTGAAACAGTCGTTCTTTCGACTCTTGGCGGTTTCGTCGGTTTAGCAATGGGAATCATTATCCCTTTAATCATCACTTATTTCGCGAAAATGCCAACCGTTATTACCATGCAAAGCGTCATTCTGCCGTTGTTTATTAGCGTGGGAATCGGTATTGTATTCGGATTATATCCCGCGATAAACGCAGCAAGGGTCGATCCAATTATCGCGCTTCGACACGAGTAAAATAATATTTTACTTTTCACTGCCATCTTGTCTTTTACCGGCAATGTGATATACTCAGGCAAATGACTATCAAGGAAGATAATATGTTCGAAAAACTGCTGATACCGGTGCGAAAACATCGGTTGAAAAAAGGATTTTTTAATCTTACTGAGACATCCATACTAAAGTTTTTTGACGATATTTCAATTAGTAACTCTGAAGGTTACAGGATTGAAATTCAGCCAAAAGGGATTGAAATTTATTCCTCCTCGGAAGCCGGCTCCTTTTACGCAATTCAAACGCTCAAAGACCTTGCGCATATTTACAACGATAAGCTGCCCTGCTGCACGATTGAGGATTGGCCTGATTTTACAAGGCGCGGGGTTTACCTGGACTGCTCACGCGGTAAAGTGCCAAAGCTGAAAACACTTAAGGAACTGGCTGCAAGGCTTGCAGAGTGGAAAATAAACGAAATCCAGCTTTATATCGAAAATGTTTTCACTTTCAAAAAACATCCATTAATCGGCAAGGGATACAGCCCGTTTACGCCTGAAGAAATTCTGGCGTTTCAGGAACACTGCAAAAAATATCACATAAAATTAGTCGGTTCACTGGCAAGTTTCGGCCACATGGAAAGGATTCTTGAAATTCCGAAATATCAGCACCTTGCGGAGCTCCCCGGCTATCTCGGATATGCGGGCGGAATTACACTGTGTCCGACTGCTCCGGGGTCGATTAAGCTTATTAAAGATTTGTATAAAGAATTTGTGCCGCTGTTCGAGGCGGTGGATTTTAATGTCTGCTGCGATGAAACGTGTGAAATTGGCGAGGGAAAAAGCAAAAGACTCGCGGAACAAATCGGAAAAGGCAAGTTGTATCTTCAGTTTGTTCTGAAAATTTACGAGCTTTGCCAGAAGTATGGCAAAAGGATGAATATGTGGGCGGATATTGTTTTGAAACATCCTGAACTTCTGAGCGAGATGCCGAAGGATATTGTGCTGCTAAACTGGGAATATGAAGCGAGAGGAAAAAATATCTACAGGACCAAAGAGCTTGCGAAAGCTGGGATGCCTTTTATGGTTTGCCCGGGGACCAGCGGCTGGCAAACACATGGTTCGAGACTGCCTAATTCAGTTGAGAACGTTTCAAATTTTGCATCGCAGGGAAGAAAATACGGGGCCCAAGGCCTGCTGAATACGGATTGGGGCGATAAGGGACACAGGAATTTTCTGAGCGTAAGTCTTCATAGTTTCGCACACGCGGCGGCGCATAGCTGGAACGGCAAATCGGTTAATAACCAAACATTCACCGAGAATTTCTGCAGGCAATTCTTTGGCCAAAAGACCGGCCGACTTGCAAATATGATTACCAGACTTGGAAAAAATTACCTGACCTGCGGAACGACAATTTTCAATTCCAGCCTGCTGTTCCATACGCTTACCGAAGAGGTAAGTAAAGTAAAAGAATTTAATTTGAACAAAACAGGCCTGAAGAAAATCGCGCAAAATTTTAGCGGGAACAAATCTGTTATTTTGCCGAAAGACTCATCCGCTTTTGAAAAAACGGCGATACAGGAATTTGAACTTGCCGCGAAAATGGATTATCTTGCGGCACAACGAGCGATCGCTATAAACGACGGAAATAATTTGAAAATTAAAAATGTCAATAAACAAATTTCCAAAATTACGGACGAATTTAAACGATTGTGGCTTTTGCGAAATAAGCCGTCACGGCTGAAAGATAATTTAAATTTGTTTAAACGAGTAGGCCAATGCGAATAATCGGCCTTATGTCCGGAACGAGCGCTGATGGTGTCGACGCTGCGATTGTGGATATAAAGAAGAATAAGGTCGATGTAATTGCGTTCGACACGTTCGCCTATTCGGCTTCGGTGAGAAGGAGAATACTTGAAACGGGTGAACAGAAACTTTGCCGAGCAGGTGAAATATCGGATTTGAATTTTGAAACAGGAGAAATTTTTGCCGATGCGGTAATAAAGCTGTGCGATAAACATAAAATAAATCGCAATACTATAGACCTGATCGGTTCGCACGGCCAGACGATATTTCACAAACCGCCGATTAGCACACTGCAAATCGGGGAGCCATCTGTCATAGCTTATAAGACGGGTATAAAGGTGGTGGCGGATTTCAGGCCGATGGACATCGCGGCAGGCGGTCAGGGCGCCCCGCTTGTGCCGTTCGCGGATTATTTTCTGTTCAAAAGCAAAAAGAACAGAGTAATTCAAAATATCGGCGGAATTGCGAATTTGACTTTTCTGCCTGCCGGCTGCAAATTGAGGGATGTTATTGCATTCGACAGCGGGCCGGGAAATATGATAATCGACAGGCTTGTATTTCTGCTGACTAAAGGGAAAAAGAATTTCGACAAAGGCGGGAAAATTTCGGCAGCAGGCAAAGTTAATTCTGAAATTTTAAATCAAATGCTTAACATCCCTACTTACGCCGGAAACCGCCGAAGACGACGGGAAGAGAAATGTTCGGTAAAGAGTACGCCGATGCTTTTTTCAAGAAATTACCGAACAAGGATATAGTCGCGACCGCGACAGCATTTACGGCGATAAGTATCGCGAATGCATACAGGAAATTTTTGCGGGCTGAGCCTGATGAAGTGATACTTTGCGGTGGCGGGGCGAAAAATAATACATTGGTGAAGATGCTGAAGGAAAACATTAAGGCAAAAGTTTTATTCACGAATGATTTAGGAATCAGCAGCGACGCAAAAGAAGCGGTGTCATTTGCGATTTTAGCTTACGCGACGATAAACAGAAAACCGAATAATGTTCCGAGCGCAACGGGAGCAAGCGAACCAGTAATTTTAGGAAAAATTACAAAATGAAACTGCCGACGACAGAAAAACGAAACAGCAAAAGCAAAAACATAGATATGCTCTCAACTCTGGAGATTGTAAAACTTATCAATAGCGAAGATATGCTTGTCGCGCCTGCGGTCGGCCGGGAATCGAAAAAGATAGCTGCCGCGGCAGATTTGATTGTCGAGCGTTTTAAACGGAACGGCCGGCTTTTCTACTTCGGGGCAGGGACAAGCGGAAGACTTGGAGTCCTGGACGCCTCGGAATGTCCGCCGACGTTTGGAGTCAGCCCCCTGCTTGTTCAAGGCATTATCGCAGGCGGCAGACGTGCTCTTGTGCGGGCTGCCGAAGGCGCTGAAGATAAAATCAATGACGGCATTGAACAAATCCGAAAACGAAATATAACCTCAAAAGATATTGTAGTCGGCATCGCGGCATGCGGAATGACTCCTTTTGTGCGGGCAGCACTTAAAGAAGCAAAAAAAAGAAGAGCCGGAACGATTTTTATTACGTGTGCACCGGAAGCGGTTAAAGGAATTCCGGCGGACATAATAATTAATCCGGTTGTCGGGCCGGAAGTGATTACAGGTTCAACAAGAATGAAAGCCGGAACTGCGACAAAACTCGTGCTGAATTTGCTGACTACGACAGCCATGATAAAAATGGGAAAAGTCTATGGCAACCTGATGGTTGATTTAAAAGCGACGAACAATAAACTTCGCGACAGGTCAATGAGGATAGTTTCGGAAATAACGGGACTTTCAAAAAATAAAGCGTCCAAAATACTCGAGCAAGCTGGCGGCCGGGTCAAAATCGCCATTGTAATGTATTTTAAACAAATCGATGCGGCTGCTGCGGCAAATATTTTAGGCCAATGCAATCACTCATTAAGGAAGGCAATCCAAAAATGAACGAAGTCGCTTCAATGGAGCAATTCGGCAATTTACTTTCCGGATTAGATTTATTTATTGTCGCTTCGGGCTTATTGTTACTGTTTATTATATCTTATGTTTTTGGAAGAGAAGAAAAAAGCACTGCGGATTTCTTTCTCGGCGAAAGAAAAGTCCCAATAACAATCGCCTGCCTGTCATTCGTGGCTACTGAAGTAAGCGCGTTGACTATCGTGGGCGTGCCCGCTACGGCTTACAGTGAGAACTGGGAATATCTGCAATTTTTTATCGGCTCTGCGGCAGCGCGCATTTTGATAGCGTTTTTGTTTATACCTGTGTTTTATAAATTTAACTGCACGAGCATTTACGAATATTTGCGTCACAGATTCGGGGCGGAAACGCAATACGCTGGATCGATATTTTTCTTTATCACCCGGCTGATAGCTTCCGGGGTACGGCTGTACGCCGCCTGTCTTGGAATAGGAATAATAGTGGGTTGGACATTTATGCAATCGCTCCTTGTGTTTACGGCAGTTAGTATTGTTTTCATCGCGTTTGGCGGAATCAAGGCTGTAGTCTGGGCAGGAGCATATCAGGCAGTTATTTTTTTCTCGGCCGGGGTCGCACTGCTGCTGTATTTGTACTTTCATATTGATGGAGGCATAGCGGCCATCTGGCAAACGGCAAATCAGGCGGGCCGTTTAAGTTTGTTCAAATTTGATTTGAATCTCAATGATGCGACAACTTTCTGGGCGGGAACGGCCAATGCATTTTTCATAGGGCTTGCGGTATTCGGAACTGACCAGGAATTGATGCAAAGGCTTCTTACGGTTCAAACTAGACGCAAAAGTCAAAACGCAATATTGCTTACGATAGTTACGGCGCTTCCCATTTTGTGTATTTATTTAGCTATTGGCACACTGTTTTTTGTATTCTTTCATCAGAATCCCAATATTGCGGCGCCGGCAAAAGCCAAAGAAGTGCTGTCATATTTTACCGCTAATTTCCTGCCGGGGGGTTTGAAAGGACTGATACTTTCTGCAATTATACTTGCAAGTATTGATTCGCCGTTAAGCTCATTATCTTCATCGTTTGTGATGGATATATACAAACCTTTGATAAAAAAGAATGCGGGCGAAAAACACTATCTGAAAGTTTCGAGGCTGGGCGTTGTCGGGTTCGGCATAATTCTGGCAGCAATCGCGTTCGCTTGTCAGCCGATAGAAAATATACTATGGTTTGCTTTTCAAATTATATCTCTGACTGGCGGAGCAACGCTGGGAGTATTTCTTTTTGGACTGCTGACAAGCAGAAAATTAAATCATGGCAACATCGCCGCAATGATTATAAGCACAGCACTGGCAACAGTTCTGCTGTTCTTGAAACAATATGAATACATAAGCCTGGCCTGGAGCTGGCTTATAGTTTTAGGCACCACAGTAACATTCACAATCAGTTTTGTATCGAGCTATATAAATCGAATCTAATTTTATATGTTTTTGGATATACTATAATTATTAGTATGAATTTAGTAGTATTTATCAGCCTCCGGTCAGGTATCTGCCGCTTCTCAGTCGCTTGCTGAAGGCGCTACTGAACAGGCAGCAGGTCTTGAAGAAACATCGTCAAGTCTCGAAGAAATGTCAACTATGACAAAACAGAACGCCGACAACGCTCAGCAGGGCAAATACTCTTGCCGCTGAAGCAAGAAAAGCTGCAAACGATGGAACAGGAGCCATGAACAGGATGAGCTCTGCTATAAAGGATATTCAAAAATCATCTGATGAGACAGCAAAGATCATCAAGGTCATCGATGAGATAGCATTCCAGACCAACCTTCTTGCCCGCTAACGCTGAGGAATCTGCAAGCGCTTCTGAAGAATTGAGTGCACAGGCTGAACAGATGAACACCATCGTACAGGACCTTGTAAATCTTGTGGGCGGAAGCAATTCACAGGGTGTCCAGAAAACCAAATCGGTTATGCACCATAATAATGCGGCACAGAAGACTCATGAACATACGCATAAATTGACAAAGCTTGACCATACAATTCATCATATAGCAAGCGGAACAGGCGCAAGGAACGAAACGAAAGTTTCTAAAGAAAAAGCCAAAACCGCCAAAGCCGTTATTCCGCTGGATGACAGCAAGCATGATGATTTGAAAGAGTTCAACAGCTAAAAAAGTTTTATTGTTCTTAATATCCCAGGCAGGCATAAAAACCTGTCTGGGATTATTTTTTTTTACACTTTAAACGAGGCTGTTCAGGATTTCGGTGCCGCGTTTGATATTTTCATTTGTTGTTGTATAACAAAGTCTGAAGTGCGTATCTTTTTCGCTGAAAACATTTCCCGGTATAATCAGCACATTATTTTTTATTGCCTTTTCCACAAATGCCGTACTGTTGCCGCTGGGCGCCTTTATAAATGTGTAAAATGCGCCTTGCGGTTTATTGAACTCAAATTTGTTTTTCAGCCCTTCGTACATCATATCGCGTTTCTTTTTGTAGCCATCGATAAGATCGCTGATATCGTAATCCAGCGCACTCAACGCCGCCTGCTGGAAGGGCGATGGCGCGCAAACGAAAGTATATTGCTGAATCTTCGTCATCTCTTCTACGATTGCTTTCAAATGCTGCGGCACGGCGACATAAGCAAGACGCCAGCCTGTCATTGCGTAGCTTTTGCTGAACCCCTTCATAATCATTGTGTTTGGATAATATGAACCAATGCTCGGGTATTGGCCATCGTAGCAGAACTTGTCATAAATTTCGTCTGACATAATTAATATTTCATTCTTCGCGGCGATTTGGGCAAGCTGCTTCAATTCATCTTCTGTATATACTGTGCCTGTGGGGTTGCATGGCGAATTCAGAATGATGATTTTAGTTTTATTTGTGATTTTGTCCGCGATTTTTTCAGGGTGCAGCCTGAAATCCGGGTATGTATCGATAAATACGCATTTGCCGCCGAGCATATTGACAAGGTGTTTATACATCACAAAATATGGGTCTGGGATAATCACTTCATCGCCCGGATTTACCATGCTCATAAACGCCAGCAATAATCCGCCGCTTACTCCGCTGGCGAATAGAACGGACGGATTTTTCCACCCGAACTGTGCCGTAATTTGCTGAGATATTTTTTCACAGAGAACAGGTTCGCCCGCTGTTTGGGTGTATTTATTTTTACCGTGCCTGATGGCGTCAATAGCGATTTCTTTGAGCGATTCGGGGACATCGAAGTCAGGCTGGCCGATAGAAAAATTTACAGGGTTTTTCATCGTTGCCGCCAGATTAAAGATTTTTCTTATGCCGCTTGCGTCAATCAGGGCAGTTCTGTCCGCCAGATAATTTTTCATAGAATCACCGTAAATACCTGTAAGTAAACAAAATAACCAATAACCTCATTTAGGAATTGTAAAGAAAGGCTATTGGTTATTGTTAAAAAACTATTTTTTGCCGCCGGCCGGTTTTGCCGCGGGAGCCGCTTTTCCAGCCGCTGCCGGTGCCGCTGCCTTGCCTGCCGCTCCGGCTGCCGGTGCTGCTGCGCCTTCAGCGGGTGCTGCGCCTTCCGCCGCGGAACCTTTAGCCTCTTTCTTCTTGCTTACGGCGACTTTTCTGTTTGCTACTTTCAAAAGGCCGAATACACTTTTGCCCTCTTCCCATTTTTCTTCGTCTTTCAGACGTTTGAGTCTTTCTGCACGGGTAAGTACATTACGATGCCTTACAAGAGCACCTTTGAGTTTAAGTGAACGATCAATTGACATAACTTTATTTCCCTTAAAATGTTAGATTTATTTTTAATTTTTTATTTTCATTCCATATACATCCTGGAATGGTTTGGTTCCGAAAGATTCGAATCCGGAACCGGCCGGCGGTTTATAACCCGCGCCGATTTGCATAATTTTCTTTTTCATTTCATTGCCGTCTGTACCGGCTTTTTCAATATTATCATAACGGTTCTGCGTTACCAGCAGATATCGCGAACCGCGTTTGATGATCTCGGTCGCAATACCGTATTGTGCAAAGTACGTTTTAACCGGCTCAAGGTGCGAACTCAAATCATAACTGGTTATGACTATCGCGTTTTCGCCCATTGGCTCTATCAGTTTCGGCGTACTTTCAATAACTACTGGCGCCGGCTTTTTTTCGATTACAACCGGAGGCTTCGGTTTTATGTCTTCAATGCTCAAAACCGCCGCTTTTTGCGTCGTTTCCTGGCCTTTGACTGCATTCATCTGTCCAAGTCTAAAGAAGACTAAAAAAATCGCAATTAAAGCCAGCAGACTCAAACCCGCAATCTGCCACGAAAAACAAAGCTCGATCCTGTCAGGATAAAACCGAACAGGCTTGGGCCTGGCAGTCCAAACCTTTTCAGGTTTTGCCGGTTTTGTTACGACTTCTGCCTTTACAGGCTCAGCCGCGACGGCAATCTCTGCCTTTACCGGCTCAACTACAGCAGCAGCTTCTGCCTTTGCAGGTTCAGTTTTTACCGGTTCAGCAACGACCGGTTCTGCCGCAACTTCCGTCTTTTCAAGAACTTGCGACACAGGCTCAGATTTTGGCACAGGCTGCTTTGCAGCTCCGATTCGCTCCAATGCTTTCTGCTGAGCATCCCTGAATCGGGCCCTGTTAATTACTTCATAAAGCGCAGCTTGTCTGGGATTCCTTGCCATAAACAGCAAAAGATACCGCAATATCGCTCATTTTTCAATAAGAAAATTAGAATTAATCCGGCCTTATGATCTCTACCACCCCTGCCTCCGCAGGGGCAGGCTCCGATTTAATAGTTCATTCGGCGGAAGAGACCACAGAGAACAATTTCAAATTTACCGGCCAATGGTATGATGATAAAACCGGACAATACTATCTGCGAGCAAGGATGTATGACCCTGGCAATGAACGGTCGATCCCGTTGGTCTCCCAGATTTCCACTCTTTAACTTTTCTTTAATTATTTAGTCTAATTACGGGCAAAGTTCGTAATTATGCAATTTTTAGTCGCAAAATGAACTATTTATCAGCTATATCAAATTGTAAAATTCATATAGCCGGTTGAAATGATAACTAAGTTTTTAAGGAAGCGGCTACTGATATTATTAAGAAATTTCGCAATAACTTTGATGTGTATAGGAGAATAAAATGATTTTTTGCCAATCAAAAGGAAGATTGTTCAGGTGGATCATTCTTGTTGTATTTGTTTTCAGCGGAATTGTACGGGCAGGCACGCTTGACGTTTGGAGAGGGCCGACCGGTTCATTTGCAGACGGAACCAAATGGCAGAATGGCGGACCTGCGGTCTGGACAAGCGCCAGTTCGAGCGATGAGCTAAAACTCACCGGCGAAGATACGATATGCACTGTCGATATTGCGGGAAGCTGGGTTTACCGGCTGACTGTTTCGAGCGGGCCTGACGGCGCAATGCTGCAAATAGTAAACGGCGGAAACATGAGTATTGGTGAGGTGCGTATCGGTTCTTCAGGCGCTACAAGTGTCGGAGCTACAGGATATGTAAGCCATACAGGCGGGACTTTTAGTGTAAAAGATATTATTCTTGGACGGGCAGGAAGTTCGGCCGTCGGTAAAGGATATTATACAATC
>JAKJEQ010000230.1 GCA_022705345.1 Planctomycetota bacterium
TCGCTCGATTACTCCGCCGCCGAAAAAATTTGTCCCAACGGCAACAAAATCGGAAAACTCATGCTCGAAGCCGAAAATATCCTTGCATAAAAATTTAAAATTCAAAACAACAAAAGGGCAGATATCTGTGTGTCTGCCCTTTTTTTTTAATAAACATCTCTGTGTTCTCTGTGGCCTCTGTGGCTAAGGTAAAACCTCAGTGGCTAAAAATCATTCCGCAAATGCCGCTTCAATTATCTCGTCGAAGTTCGGCGCATATCCAACCCACGACTTAAGCACAACTCCATCTCGCAAAATAACCACTACCGGCGTCTCGACAAGCCGCTTTTTCGCATCGTTTAATTGTCCGCGATTTACTTTGCTGCTTTCTGGAATCAGCTTCTTTTCGCCTTGCTCATAAGGCGGCATTTCAATAAACGCCATCTCGACATTGTTCCCCTTCAGGTCATCGTACATCTTTTCATATTCCGGAACTGCCGCCCTGCAATCAGGACAATCATTATGATA
>JAKJEQ010000023.1:0-12406 GCA_022705345.1 Planctomycetota bacterium
CACATTCAAAACATTCTGCGTGAAACTGAAAAGGTCGCGGCCGCGGGAAAATTGTCCGCACAAATAGCTCATGAAATAAATAATCCGCTTGCCGGGATCAAAAACTCATTTCTTCTTGTCAAAGAAGCTGTCGATAGGAAACATAAGTACTATGAATATGTGGGCAGAATTGAAAAAGAAATCGACAGAGTCTCACATATAGTCAAACAAATGTTCGACCTGTATAATCCTGAAGTATCAGATATAAAACCATTTTGCCTTCCATCAGAGATGTTGCTGAACTGCTTAAAGTTTCTGCTTTTTCCAAAAATATAACTCTTGAAATAGATTGCGATCCTCAATTGTATATAAATTTATCTGAATCCCTGTTGCGCCAGATTATTTTCAACATTGCCCAGAACGCAACACGCGCTTCTTCTTTCGGCTCGACGGTAAACATCAATGCTGCGAAAAAGGACAATCAGCTATCGCTGACTGTTACAGATGAAGGGCCGGGGATCGACGAAAAAATTAAAAATAGGATATTCGAGCCTTTCTTTACTACGGGAATAGGCGGGCCTGAAGGCGGCCTCGGGCTCGGACTTTCGATAACAAGAGATATCGTGCAAGCTTTGAATGGCAAGATAAACTTTCAGAATCTTAGTCCCAAGGGAGCCAAATTCGAAATCCTGATCCCGTTATGAAGAAAGTTGTTTATGGAGAAATAATATGACAGAAAACCGCAGAATTCTTATAGCGGATGATGAACAGACATTTTGCTACTCCACCGGCGAATTGCTGAGAAAAGAAGGATACCAATGCGATTGCGTTTTGGATGCAAACCAGGCCATTGAAAAATTGAAAGACGGCTGCTATGACCTCCTGATTGCGGACATCAAAATGCCCGGCAATCCCGAATTACAGCTTATCAAGGAACTACCAAAAATCGCCCGGAATATACCGGTGATTCTTATCACGGCTTATCCGTCAGTCAAATCAGCAGTTGAAGCGATCCATCTATCGGTGATTTCTTACATGGTTAAGCCTGTCGATTTTCAGCAACTTAAAAAAAGCGTGTTAGAATCAATGAAACAGAAAAAACTTGTTCAAGCAATTTCGCACGCTAAACAACGTTTGAAAGAGTCAAAAAAGCAAATCACAATCCTGGAAGAATTACTTGAAAAAAGAAATGCTCAAGCATTTAATTCATCGATTAAAAGTTTTACAGAGTTTACATTATCGAATATTACTGCCTCTTTTCTGGATTTAAAAAATATTACTTCCATTTTAACGGATGACAAAAATGAATCTGCGGTATGTAATTTAGTAAACTGCCCCAGACTTGAAATGCTTAGCGATGGCCTTGCCAATGCCATTAAAACTCTTGAATTGACTAAAAGTGCTTTTAAGTCCAAAGAACTCGGACACTTAAGAATCAGGCTTGAGCATCTTATTAAAAAAACAAAAAATGTCTAAAGTAATTGTTCATAATTACCGATAGATTTATACGATTAGTGGTCGCCTTTGCGGACAGTATTTTGACCAGTAAGTAGAAGGCATCCCTCACTTGTTTGTTGTTTTGTTAACAATCGACTAGTGTGGGATGTTTTTTTATGTTTTTAAAGACAGAATATGATTGAAAGCACAGAAAATAATGATAGTGTGACAAATGACTGCAATCTAAATCTGTTTGCAACTTTATCGATTTTTGTCGCTAAAGCACCCGGACTGATGGACTGCATGAATGACTCCCTTGCAGCTCAAAATATTACAGAGTTGGAGGAATATGCCGCAAAATTAATTACCTTAAGCAATAATGCGGACCTGGAAGGTTTCAGCGAAAGAATAAAATATTTGATTATTGCCGCAAGAGAAAAAAGATTGCAGGAAGCCGTACAACAGCTGGAATCATTGAAAGAATGTTTTCATAAAATGACAAGAATGGTTAGCGAAGCTGTATAAGCTATTTACGGCTTGTCAGATAAATTGCCTGTTCAGCAAAAATATTCGGTGCAAATCTTACCGGGCTGAGCCGATTTCCAATAAGCGGTATCTTCTTTTCAATTTTCGCCCCTATCTCCTCACAAAAATCATCAAAGTCCTTAAGCGACATAAAATGAATATTTGGCGTATCGTACCATCTGAAAGGCAATTGCTTTGTGCGGGGAGCTCTGCCATCAAAAAATAGTCCCGCCCTGCATTTCCAATAAGCGAAATTCGGAAAACTTACAATTACCTTGTCAGCTACGCGCAAAAGTTCTTTGAACACAATATGGGGATTCTTCAGGGTTTGAAGAGTTTGCGAAAGAATTGCATAATCAAAACATTTGTCGGGATAATGTTCGAGTCCCCTTTCGATATCACGGTGTATAATATCCAATCCCTTATTAGCGCATTTTATAACAAGTTCCTGGTCAACCTCTATTCCTTCCGCGTCTATATTTTTATCATACTGAAGATTCAGCAAAAGCATTCCATCGCCGCAACCCACATCAAGAACTCGTGAATCGGGTTTTATAAGCGATTCGATAAGTTCGTAATCGACCCGCAGCCTTTTTATTTTTTCAATTCCTTTTATCTCGTAACGTGCGATTTTGTCGAGTTTCGGTTTTTCGAAACTTGTCGAGAGAAAACCGTTTAGCAGCCTGCCGAGAGTATCCGGTTCAAGCAGAAATGCGTCGTGCCCGTAAGGTGAATATATATTGCAATAGCTTACAGGCTTTCTCAGGGCGACAAGAGCATTAACTATTTCTTCAGATTGGCCGGGCGTAAAAAGCCAGTCGCTTGAGAAGCTGACTATTAAAAATTTTGACTTTGTCCGCGCAAAAGCGTTTTGTAGTGAACCAAAATCTCTCTCAAGATCAAAATAATCCATCGCCTTTGTGATATACAAATAGCTGTTTGCATCGAAACGTTCGATAAAGCTTTGTCCCTGATGGTTCAGATAAGTTTCAACGGAAAATTCCGAACTGAAGTCGTAGCTGTATTTATCGGAATCTCTTAGCACTCTGCCGAATTTTTCTCTCATACTTTCTTGCGAGAGATATGTAATATGCCCGATCATTCTTGCGGTAGCCAGGCCTTTGTGCGGAGGCCTGCCTGCTTCTATATCCGCCAGGATCGCATTTCTGCCGACTGCATCAAAAGCTATCGATTGAGGGCCGAGTCTTGATGTCGAGGCTATCACGACTGCCGACTTAACAAATTCGGGATATTCAATTGTCCATTGCAGAACCTGCATTCCGCCCATCGAGCCGCCGACAACGCTCAATAATTGTTTTATGCCCAGTTTATCAAGAAGCAGCTTTTGAACTTTCACCATGTCTGAGATGGTTATCAAAGGAAAATCAAGGTTATATGGTGTGCCGGTTTTAGGGTTAATACCGCACGGCCCTGTTGTGCCGCAGCAGCTTCCCAGAAAATTAGAGCAGATTATATAATACTTATCGGTATCTATAGCCTTGCCGGGTCCGATCATATTGTCCCACCAGCCGGGCTTTTTATCATTGAGGCTGTTATATCCGGCAGCATGGGCGCTTCCGCTTAGTGCATGACAAACAAGAATTACATTATCGCCGGATTCGCTTAACTTTCCATATGTTTCATATGCGACATCAACACAGGACAAAGTTTTGCCGCTTACCAGCTTAAGAGTTTCTTTTTCGTCAACTACTCTTTTTATTCTGGTTTCAACAATTCCAACAGAATTTTCGAATTTTTCATCCATATTTCACAACAATGGCAGTTTTTGTGAAACTATATTATAGCTCACTACAATTCGGTTTAACAATTATATATCTCGGAAACGCTTATGTAAATTTTTCTTTTATGTTAAATTTTTAACGTTTTTTGATAGACTTTTTAAAAAAGAATTAATATACTCCAACTTTGTTCTTAGGATGACAACCGTAATCAGTTATGAGGTAAAATATGATTGAAAATCTACGAACGGAAGTCGAACAAATTTGCAAGAGCTGTGGAAATGACCGAACAAAAATGATGGATATTGTTCGGCAGGTTCAGGAGAAATTCGGTCAGGTCAGCAGCGAGGCAATGGATGTTATCTCCCAATCCGTAAATTGCACCAGGGTAGAGGTCGAAAGCGTCGTTTCATTTTACGCGTTTCTGTCAAAAACATCAAAAGGCAAAGTAGTAATCAGGCTCTGTAATGATGTTGTGGACAAAATGGCGGGACTTACGCCCGTAGCTGAAGCCTTTAAAAAAGAACTTGGCATTGATTTCGGCCAAACCACTCCTGACGGCAAAATAACCCTCGAATATACTCCCTGCATTGGTATGTGCGATCAGGCGCCGGCCGCACTGGTTAATGACGAAGTTGTAACATACTTATCTACGGATAAAGTAAAAGAACTTGTTGCAGACATTAGAAAACATTACGATCCGAACAAACTAAAACATCGGCTTGGAGATGGCAATAATGCTACCGACCTGGTACATTCCTGCGTTCATAACGGAATACGCAAAAAAGGCAGAGTTATATTTTCAGAGTATAAGCAGGAAGCAGGCCTTAGAAACGCATTAGCCGTCAGCCCGGTTGAAGTCATCAATGAAGTCAAAAACGCAAGGCTTCGCGGCAGAGGCGGCGCAGGCTTTCCAACAGGTATGAAATGGCAATTCACACGCGCAGCCGAAGGAACAAAAAAATATATTCTCTGCAACGCCGATGAAGGCGAACCAGGCACTTTCAAAGATAGAGTAATTCTTACCGAACGTGCCGATATGCTCTTCGAGGGTATGACAATCGGAGGCTATGCAATAGGAGCAGAATCAGGTATCCTTTATCTTCGGGGTGAATATGCCTATTTACGAAAGCTGCTTGAAAAAGTATTAAAAGACAGAAGAGATAAAAACCTTCTTGGCAAAGATATCCTCGGCAGAAAGGGATTTAACTTTGACATATCAATTCAAATGGGAGCCGGAGCTTATATCTGCGGCGAGGAAACTGCGTTAATCAGTTCATGCGAAGGCCTAAGAGGCGATCCGAAAACACGTCCTCCCTTCCCTGCTCAAAAAGGTTATATGGGTTGTCCTTCTGCCGTCAATAATGTTGAAACACTTTGCTGTGTAGCAAGAATCCTTGAGATGGGGGCGGCATGGTTTGCCGAAGTTGGCTCAAAGGGAAGCCCCAGCACGAAACTCTTAAGCGTTTCAGGCGATTGCAGATTGCCCGGTGTTTACGAGTTTCCGTTCGGAATCAAAGTCAGCGATTTGCTGAAGGAAGTCGGAGCCGACGATGCGCAGGCAGTTCTCGTTGGCGGCCCAAGCGGCCAGATAATCGGGCCAAACGATTACAAAAGAACTATTTGCTATGATGATTTGGCTACAGGCGGAGCTGTTGTTGTATTCGGGCCGGAACGAGACATGGTTAAAATCGCTGCCGAATATATGGATTTCTTCGTTGAGGAAAGCTGCGGATACTGCACTCCATGCAGGGTCGGCAACGTTCTTCTCAAAAAATATCTCGACAAAATCCTCGATGGCAAAGGCGAACCGTCTGATCTCGATTTTCTCAAGAGTCTTGGCGAAAGCATTAAATTAACAAGCAGATGCGGCCTGGGCCAAACTTCTCCTAATCCTGTTTTGACTACTTTGAAAAATTTCAGGAGTGCATACGAATCCAAAGTCAAACCGGCAGAAAATAAATTTCAGCCAACGTTTGACATTAAAAAAGCTGTTGCCGTACATGAATCCATAGCAAACAGAAAATCAGTAATCTTCACAGAATAAAAGGATTAACAATGAGCGACCAGATAACCTTTACAATTGACGGCGTCGAGGTGAAAGCAAAACCAGGTCAAACTATTATGCAGGCCGCGGATGACGCGGGCATTTATATTCCAAGACTTTGCTACCATCCAGAACTTACTGCGCACGGAAGCTGCCGAGTTTGCACGGTTATAGTCAACGGCAAACCGCAAACTGCCTGCACACAGCCCGCAGCCGAAGGTATGATTGTCGAAAACGACACTCCCGAACTGCTCGAACACAGGCGAAATCTCGTCGATATGCTTTTTGTCGAAGGCAATCATTTGTGCATGTTCTGTGAAAGAAGCGGTAACTGCGAATTGCAGGCAATGGCTTACAGGCTCGGAATACTTGCGCCGAAATATCCTTATTTCTATCCCGATAAACCCGTTGATTCGACCCACAAGGATATTTTCCTTGAACTCAACAGATGTATTTTATGCGGCAGATGCGTTAACGCTTCTAAAGATGTTGACGGCAAAGGAGTTTTTGATTTTGTCGGAAGAAGCATTGATAAAAAAATAGCTGTCAATTCCGACAAAAACCTTAAAGATACAACTATGGCAGTTACGGATAAAGCTGCACAGGTATGTCCCGTCGGCTCAATTAATAAAAAAGGAACAGCATTTAAAATTCCTTACGGCTCTGATATTGAACATAAAAAATAATTCAATTTATCTCTGTGAACGGAGCCTGCTCTCGACCGGGATCGGGAGTGTTCTCTGTGGCTAAAATTTGATTTACAAGGATATATAATATGGCAAAACCTAAAGTCGCAACAGCATCATTGGCAGGCTGCTTCGGTTGTCACATGTCAATCCTCGATATTGATGAAAGAATTCTCAAACTAATTGAGCTTGTAGATTTCGACAAGTCGCCGATTGACGATATCAAGAAATTTACAGGCAGATGCGCAATCGGCCTTATTGAAGGAGGATGCGCGAACGAAGAGAACGTTCACGTGCTTCAGGAATTTCGAGAACACTGCGACATCCTGATTTCCGTCGGCGATTGTGCCATTAACGGCGACATACCAGCTTTGCGAAATAACATACCTTTGAAGGAATGTCTCGAGGAGGCATATTTAAACGGCCCGAGCGTGTACAACCCTGAGAAAACAATTCCGAACGATAAGGAACTGCCGCTTTGTCTCGATAGAGTTTATCCCTGTCATGAAGTTGTGAAAATAGATTATTTTCTGCCCGGCTGTCCCGCCAATGCAGAAATAATCTGGCAGGCGCTTGTTGCGTTATTGAACAACAAGCCTCTCGATTTACCTTATGAAATAATTAAATACGATTAATCGTTTTGGAGCGAAAACGTGAGCAACAGCCAAACAAAAAGAGTCGTAATTGAACCGGTTACCAGAGTTGAAGGACACGGCAAAGTTTCTTTGCTGCTCGATGAAAACAACAAAGTTAAACAGGCAAGATTTCACGTTGTTGAATTCCGCGGCTTTGAAAGATTTATCCAGGGCAGACCTTATTGGGAAGTTCCTGTTCTCGTGCAGAGACTGTGCGGGATTTGCCCTGTAAGCCATCATCTGGCCGCGGCGAAGGCAATGGACAAAATCGTCGGAGTCGACAAACTCACTCCTACTGCGGAGAAAATGCGAAGACTAATGCATTATGGTCAGATGTTCCAGTCGCACGCGCTGCATTTCTTTCACCTTTGCTCACCTGATCTGCTTTTCGGTTTTGAAGCAGACCCCGCTATTAGGAACATCATCGGAGTAGCAGTAAAATATCCAGACCTTGCCGTGCAGGGCGTTATGATGAGAAAGTTCGGCCAGGAAATCATCAAGGCAACCGCAGGCAAAAAAATCCACGGCACAGGCGCTATCCCGGGCGGCATAAATAAAAATCTTTCAATCGAAGAAAGAGATGCATTCCTTAAAGACATCAAGCAAATGTACGATTGGTCTAAAAGCGCTCTTAAAATTGCCAAAGATTATACTGTACAAAATCTTGAAAAACTCAAACCATTCGCCTCTTTCGATTCGAGCCATTTGAGCCTTATTCGAGAAGACGGCGCAATGGATTTATATCACGGCAATCTTCGTGCTATTGATTCTACAGGCAAAAAGATTTTTGACCAGGTAGATTACTCCAAATATCTCGACTACATCGTTGAAGAAGTAAAACCGTGGTCTTATATGAAATTTCCGTTCATCAAGCAAGTGGGTCCGAAAGACGGCTGGTATCGTGTCGGACCGCTGGCAAGATTAAACACCTGCGACTTTATCGATACCCCACTCGCAGAAGAGGCAAGAAAAGAGTTTATGGCAGTTACTAATGGTAAGCCGAATAATATTACAATGGCTTATCACTGGGCGAGAATGATTGAACTTCTGCATTCTATTGAGAAAATTAATGATCTCCTGAATGATAAAGATTTGCAGGGCACAGACCTCGTTATTAAAGGGCAGAAAAGATATGAAGGCGTCGGACTTATCGAAGCTCCTCGCGGCACATTGTTCCATCATTATAAGATCAACGAGAACGATCAGATTACAATGGCTAACCTGATTGTATCAACGACGAACAATAATGAAGCTTTTAATCGCTCTGTCCAGAAAGTAGCCGCTGACCATATTGACGGAGTTCCAAAAATTACCGAGGGTCTGCTGAATCATATTGAAGTTGCCATCAGGGCTTATGACCCATGCCTGTCGTGCGCTACGCACGCTATGGGTAAAATGCCTCTGAAAGTTACTCTCTATGATTATCAGGGCAACATAGTTGACAGCAAAACAAAAGAATAATTTTTTATATCTCTGTGAACTGTGGTCTCTGCGGCAAAAAATATTAAGATTCTGCTGATTGGATTCGGCAATCCGTCAAGAGGCGATGATGGTCTTGGGCCGGCAATCGCTGAAAAATTGGAAAATGAAAAAATGCCGAATGTTACAGTTGATTCCGATTACCAGTTGACGGTTGAAGACAGCGAAAACGCGGCCAAGCACGACATTGTTATATTTGCCGATGCTTCGGTAAGTTCTGAAGAGCCGTTCAGTTTTAAACCTTTGGCTGCAAAAAACACTGTAAGTTTTACAAGCCATAGCGTTGAGCCGGCAGAGGTGATCGGACTAGCCGAAAAACTTTTTAACTCAAAGGCAAAAGCGTATATGTTCGAAATTCGTGGTTACGACTTCGAAATGTTCGAAGAAAAATTTACAGATAAGGCAAAAGAAAATCTTGAAAAAGCCTGGGAATTTTTAAAAGAATTTCTTACAAAGGAGTTCCAATGCAAGACCGTAAATATGTAATTATGATAATTGACGATGATCCTGATTTTATAACTGCTATGAGAATGGTTCTGGAAGCAAATGGTTATATCGTAAAGGATTCTAAAAGCGCCGAAGAAGGGCTTAAAGCTTATAAAAATATCAATCCCGACCTCATCCTTGTTGACCTGATGATGGAAGAAGTCGATTCAGGCACAAACTTTGTCAAAGAGCTCAAGCTCCTCGGCAACAAAGCTCCTGTTTTTCTCCTGAGCGCCGCCGGCGATGAAATGATACATAACGTTGATTACACAAAATTGGGTTTTGCGGGAGTCTTTCAGAAACCCATCCAAAATGAACGCCTCTTGAGCGTATTGAAAGCTAAACTCAAATAAAATCAATCAGAGACCAATTCCACTCGGCACTTTTCTATGGCAGAGAAAAATTCTCTGCCATAGCTTTTTTGTACGATTCTGCTGTCAAGAATAACAATTATTCCTGAATCTGTTTTGCTGCGGATAAGCCTGCCGAATCCCTGTTTAAACTTTATTATCGCCTGAGGAAGCTGGTAACTGTAAAAAGGATTTTGTCCCTGTGAGCGTAAATGTTCGATTCTTCCTTCGATTAGCGGATGTGAAGGAACCGCAAACGGAAGTTTTACGATAATCACATTGCTAAGCGCCTGCCCCGGAACATCGACCCCCTGCCAGAAACTGTCCGTCCCAAGCAGAACGCTTTTCCTGTCCAGCTTGAACCTTTTCAAAAGTTCAGTTCTGTCAATCGAACCCCCGTGAACGAGCACATCGTAATCATTTTTAACAAACCATTCTGAAAGCATTTCCGCAGTGGCTTCGAGCATCTGGAAACTTGTGAATAAAACAAAAGCCCTGCCGTTGGTCTGTTGAACATATTTTTTTATCTTTTCTGCGGCAATGCTCAAAAAAGCCGAATCGTCCGGCGCTGGCATATCTGATTCTATGTACATTGTAACCTGGTTTTCATAATTGAAAGGCGAACCGAGTTTCAACTGGTTATATTTTTCGAGTCCGACTCTTCCCGCGAAATATCCAAACCCGTCTTTGCCCTGTCCGCGACCGCAGCATAAAGTAGCGCTGGTTAGAATCACAGATTCAATTTTATCGAACATACATTTCTTTATTTCTATGCCGGGGTCGATTGGTGCGCTTCGAAGAGTTACAGGGTTTCTTAAGCTTTTCTCTGATACTTCCACCCAGTAAACATCACTTGTCTTCGAACACGCAAGAAAGTTTTGCAAATCATCCTGTGCCGCTTTAAGCAAATCGCTGAATCGCGCAAGCTCATAATTTTCATCGTCATCTTCTTCGCCAACGTTTTGCTTGACAATTGCGTTTAGAGCAAGCCGCAGATTTCTCAATGACCCTGACAGGCAGTCTTCGACGAAATTTTTCCTGATTCTGCCGTTCCCCCCGTTTTTATCGAGCCATTTTCGAACAGATTCGAAAAACTTTTTGGCATCCTTTTCACATGTCTTAACCAGTTCGATTGCAGGCGTATGGCCTGACGCGGCCAGAAATCCTTTTTTCGTTACCGGATTATACAAACTGTGCAGCAGGAAATTTATGCGCCATTGACTTAAATCGATGCCAAAATGTTCCTGCGCCACATTTTCTATATTATGCGCTTCGTCGATTATTAAATATTTATAATCGGGAAGCACAGACACTCCCTCCTGTCTTAGCGCAAGATCGCTGAATAAAAGCGCGTGATTCGCGACAATTATATCTGAAGTCTCCAGTCGTCTGCGGTTCTTCCAGTAAAAACATTGGTTGAAATATTTGCATTTCCTCGATTTGCAATTTCCATGTTCGCTTTTAACAGCATTCAGAACCTGGGTAGATAGTGCATAATCGAGTTCAGTGAAAATCCCTTCTTTGCTCTGAGAAGCCCAAGCATTCAAACGCAAAAGTTCGTCCATTGAAGCGTCTAAAAGCCCCTGCTGTTTTCTCCGTGCAAATTCCAGTCTTCTCAAGCAAAGAAAATTATTTCTTCCGCGAGCAAGGGACGCATTGAAACATCCGCCCATAACCTTTGCCAGGAATGGAATATCTTTGTTGACCAATTGTTCCTGCAGAGTAATTGTGAAAGTGCTGATAAGAACCTTGCATTTTTGAGTTACCGCGGTTTTGATTGCACAAACAAGATATGCAAAACTTTTACCGACCCCGGTTCCCGCTTCAACCGCAAAATGCTGCCGTGATTGTATAGCGTCCTCAATAGCTTTAGCCATTTGAAGCTGCTGGGGCCGTTCCTCGTAATCCGAAAAATAATCCGCTAAAAGCCCCTGATTGCCAAATATATTTTCTATGTTAATATCTTCTGTCTTCATCCTGTTAGAAATTTTTTTCCATCCTAAAATCTACCTTTTCAGATTACCGGTAACAAACCTCTTTCCCATTTATAATTTCTAACGGGATTCACTTTGGGTTTTCACTGATTCTCTATCGCCTGTTTAAGTGCCGTTACGGCCGCATTGTCCTCCAGCTTTTCTGCCGCGGCATCTATCAGACCTCGTGCCTGCTCAGGTTTATCAAGCTGGTAATAAACGTATGAAAGGAGAAATTGCAGTTCAGGAGATTCGGTTCTTTCAATCCATCTTGTCACATCCGCAATTCTCGATTCCAGCCTATCCTTATCAGGTATCATCGCGTTTAAATCGACTTTAACTCTTGTGTAAGATGGGAATATTTTTATTGCCCGCATAAGATAATATGCGCTGCTCATATATTCACCGCTGGCAAACAAAGCGTGCGACCTGCCTGCGTAAGCAAGCGGATCTCGCGGATTATATATGCTGGCAAGAGTATAAGCGTCTGCTGCACGATAATATTGTCCCTGCTTTAAGTATTCCTCGGCCGATCTCATATAGTTATTAAATTTGGTGTTCGCTCTTGAGGCAAAAGTTTTGTGTGTTCCTTTTATCGCTTCTGCCGTTTCCGGATCAATCCTTGTTATGATACTCTCTTCTTCTTCAGCTTCTTTTTCAGGCTCAGCTTCTTTCTTTTCTTCTTCAGGAGCTTGAACGAAAGTGCCTGTTTGCTCGAGCATTTGTTCATAGACGCTTTGATTTTTATTTTCTAAGGATATTTCTTCAGGTGTCCTCTGTCTTTCAAGTGGATTAACAGGTTCGAAAGATCTTTCCGCGGGCTCAACAGGCTGAGCCGGGTTATATGTACTTACCTCTTCTTGGGTTTCAGTTTGTTTAGCCTTCTCTTCAGCTTCTGCTCTTTCTTTTTCCACATTCTCTATTGTTTGTTGTTGATTTTCCTGGTTTGCCAAACCAAACCTGACTAATTTTTCCAAATCCTCAGGATTTGTATAAGACAGCGGTCTAGACAATGTGTACTCATATTCGTAAGTAGGAACTTCCGGTAAAAATTCTGTACCTATCGGCGG
>JAKJEQ010000023.1:12416-18450 GCA_022705345.1 Planctomycetota bacterium
TACGATGGAGCCGTAAAATCGCCGGTACCGCCTGTGTCTTTTATCGAAGAATAAGTAATTAGACCCGGAGTACCGTTTCGGGTCATTTTGGTTACCGTTCTTGAAGGAACATAATATGGCTGAGGCAGGTAAGGCTGTTTTACGCCTAAATTAATCGGCGCTGACTGCCTCAAAAAAGGCGCGATTGAGTCAGAACCCAAAGGGGCTGAAAAATCTGTATCCGCTCTATACGGAACAAAACCTCTGAATTCTTTACCGCCTCGTACATTACCGGTCACAATATCATTTCCGCTTAAGTCTATAGGATTCGGAGACCTATGAAGACCGCTTCTTGTGCTGCTGGGCGGAACAGTCGGATTGCCGATGGGGCTTTCAATTGCCAGGCTCAAACCGCATAAAAAAAACAAAATGACAAAAACTGATTTTTTCATTTTTTTCCTTTGGCGCTTACTTCGTTTTATATTTCAGCTTCTGTGCCCAATTCAACTTACCGGCCAGCGTATCCCATTGAGTTGTAAGCGGATTATCGACAACGAGGAAACTGCCTTTATTTTTCTCAATTGTTATAACGTCTTCCACACTGAGTGAACTGAAAATCTGCCCGTCAAGTATGACAGTAGTATTTTCATTTACTTTCTGCGGATGTATCTCCAGTTTCTTTTCCGAATCGATAACGATCGGCCTAAAACTCAAAGTATGCGGACAAATAGGTGTAATAACTACAGCCGAAAGATGCGAAGACAAAATTGGCCCGCCTGCTGATAAATTATACGCTGTTGAGCCTGTGGGCGTTGATACAATAATGCCGTCGCTGACGCAGTCTGCCAGGCTTTGCCCCTGCACGGTCATTTTTAGCCCTATCATACCAAACTTGGGGCCAGCCGTTATCACCACATCATTAATCGCCGTTGAAGATAACTTTTTTTTGTTCCTGCCCGTAATAGTGCATTTCAGCATCATGCGTTTTTCGATTAATTTTTTATCCGTTACAAGCCTGTCAAAATGCTGCTTGACTTGTTCAAGACTGAACTCAGCCAAAAAACCGAGTCTGCCGACATTAATCCCTATAACCGGCACACTATTTTCACTAAGCTCATGAGCCGCTGATAATATTGTTCCGTCGCCTCCGAAGACTACTGCATAATCCGTTTTCTTCAATAGATTATTCAGGCAGTCGCCTCGGAAACAATTTGCCAGAATATCCGCTTTGCCTCGTACGAATCTCGTGAATTTTTCAATTGTTTCCAAAACGTTGTCTCGGCGTTTGTCGCCAAAAATTATTATTTTCGGAATCTTTTTCATATTCTGTTTCAGAAATATTATATCTGTAAAAACCTTGTAATTTTATATAATTCTTTGATTGTTTTTTCTATGCTTTTGGCATCTATTTTTGTGCTTTCAAGTTGTTTTTCGCGACTATCGACAGTCACATATATATCCTCAACTCCCAATATCTTCACTTTTTCGGTATTTGCTCCGGCCTTAACCGCCGCTTCCATTACAGCCGCGCCAAAGCCGCATGCCGTATAGTGGTCTTCAACTGTCACTAATATACTATCGGCATTTATAAGTGAAATAATTTTATCGTCTATAGGTTTCGCGAACCTCGCGTTTATCACTGTAACATCGATATTATCGGCCTCAAGCATCTTTGCCGCCTTTAATGCCTCGAAAATCATGCTTCCATAGGCCGCGATTACTACGTTGCTGGTCCCGTTTCTAAGCGTTATGCTTTTTCCCGACTCAAAAGGCTGCGAAAAAGCTTCAAGATAATACTCGTCTTTCACCTCTTCTTTTGGATAACGGATGGCGATCGCATCGCCTTTTCAAGTTCAATTCCATTGGCCGGCGATACAAGTATCATATTAGGCATCATACGCAAAAACCCGATATCCATTACTCCATGATGCGTAGGGCCGTCAGCCCCGACAAGTCCGGCTCGGTCTATGCAAAAGATAACAGGCAAATTCTGAAGCGAAACCTCCTGGAAAATCTGGTCGAAACTTCTTTGAAGGAAAGTCGAATAAATGCATACGAAGGGCTTTAATCCCATTTTCGCCTGCCCTGCTGCTATATCCACCGCAACAGATTCCGCAATTCCCACATCGTAATATCTCGAAGGGAAATTATTCCTGAAATCTATTAAACCTGTACCGTCGGGCATCGCGGCTGTAATCGCTGTTATCCTTTCGTCTTCTTTTGCGAGTTTGACGATCGTATCGGAAAAAACTTTTGTAAAGCTTCTTTTCCCCGCCGATTCAGATTCAAGCTCGCCATTTATCTTGAAAGGCCCTGTAGAATGGAATCGCGTCGGGTCTTCTTTCGCCGGCGTATAGCCTTTGCCTTTTTTTGTGTAAACGTGCAGAACCGCAGGACTATTCAAGTGATTCATCGCTTTAAAGAGCTGTATCAATGCACCTATATCATGCCCATCAACAGGCCCGAAATACGGAATATTCAAACTTTCAAATAATCTGCTCGGCGTTATCGCCATACGAAGAGTTCGCTTAAACGATTCTAAAGCACCTTCTACTTTTTTCCCGACAACCGGTAAATGCTCGAGTATCCTGTTAGTTGTGTTTCGTAAATCTTCATATTTGTGACTTAATCTCACTTTAGCAAGGAATCTTGCGATAGCTCCCTGAGAAACATCGATCGCCATCGAATTGTCATTAAGTATGATTAAAAGCTGCCGCTTGACTAACCCGAGATTATTTAAAGCTTCGAAATTCGAACCGTTGACGATGCTCGCGTCGCCCACAAACGTCACAATTTTTTCAGAAGTTTTTAATTGTTCAGACGCAAGAGCAAGCCCGATAGCAGTCGGGATTGATGTGCCCGCATGTCCAACCGAAAACTGGTCATATTCGCTTTCAGCAGGAGAAGGAAAACCGCTTATACCGTCTTTTTGCCTTAATTTATTAAAAAGTCCCTTTCGGCCTGTCAGTATTTTGTGCGGATAGCACTGATGGCCGACATCCCATATAAGCTTGTCTTGTGAGAAATCAAAAACATAATGCATCGCAATCGTAACATCCACTGCGCCAAGATTGCTCGCAAGATGGCCGCCGGTACAGCTCACAGATTCTGTTATAAAATCCCTTATTTCAGAGGCCAGCGAGTTCAGCTGCGACACGGAAAACGACCGTATATCCTGAGGTGAGTTTATTTTTGTCAGCAAATCATATTGCATTTTTCATTTTGTCCTGTCAATAATTTCAAAAGCAAGAGATTTTAGAATACCGGCTTTATCTCCGAATGCATCCAGGCTTTCAATACCCGCCTGCACCATTTTCTCTGCTTTCTTTCGAGATTCTTCTAACCCGTATAAAGCGGGATACGTTGATTTTCCCTGCTGAGCATCTTTGCCTGCTGTTTTTCCTAATGTGACCGTATCTGATACAATATCAAGAATATCATCAGCTATCTGGAAAGCAAGGCCGAGATTCATTCCAAACTGCCGCAGGGATTTTTTCTGGGTTTCATTCGCACTGCCTGCCGCGGCGCCAAGACATACCGATGCCTGAAACATTTTCGCGGTTTTATTTATATGAATCAACTCAAGCATTTGTGCGTCTTGTTTTGTATTCTCTGCCTGCATATCATACATTTGACCGGCGATCATTCCCGAAGGTCCGGCAGCCATGGCAAGAATTTGAGCCATTTCAACAGATTTTTCAGGTGTTCGGATATCTTTGGAGATTATCTCAAAAGCCATTGTTAAAAGAGCGTCGCCGGCCAAAATCGCCGTAGCCTCGTCAAAGGCCTTATGACAGCTCGGTCTGCCTCGTCGAAAATCATCGTCATCCATTGCCGGCAAATCGTCATGCACCAATGAATACGTATGAACCATTTCTATTGCCGCAGCGGCAGTCAAAGCGTCATCGTTTACTTCTCCGCAAACAAGTTCACACGTCAGAAGAACTATAGCAGCCCTGATTCTCTTTCCGGGAGCAACCAGAACGTATTTTATTGCATCCGCAAGCCTTTTCGGAATACCTGTCCAATGGGCAAGAAGAAAATCGATCTTTTCATTTACCAATTCGGCTTTTTGTGCCAACTCATTTTTTATGTCTATTTTAAGCATCCTGAATTATCTGTATCGCTTTATTATGGCGTTTTTTTGGAAACTAATTATTATACAGCTTTTAGTATTGGAATACAGTCAAAATATATGCTTAAAAACAAGATATTAATCCTGGGTGTAACCGCCGGTGGCAAGGGAAAACTTGCTTTCGAGCTTGCCAAAACGCTTAATGCTGAAATTATAAGCATCGATTCTATGAAGGTTTATCGCAGAATGGACATCGGCACAGCCAAACCTTCGATAGAGAGAAGAGCCGAAATAAAACATCACCTTATCGACGTCGTTGAACCGAGCGAATCTTTCAGCGTTGATTCTTTTTTAAGCCTTACGGACAAGTCAATCAAAGAAATTCAGGCAAAAGACAAACCCATTGTCGCTGTCGGCGGAACCGCAATGTACATCAAGGCCCTTTTATATGGCATCTTCGATGGCCCCGGAACCGATGAAAATATTCGGAAAAACCTCAAGCGGCAAATAAATGAAACTGGATTAGCCGATCTTCATAAAAAATTATCCGTTATCGACCCAGAATCCGCCTCCCGGATTCATCAAAATGACGAAAAAAGAATCGTGCGTGCGCTTGAGGTTTACGAGCTTACAGGCAAACCTATCTCGGCTTTTCAGCAACAGTTTTCAGCAGAACCTAAAACAGATTGGCTTGTACTCGGCCTGCAGCGCGAAAAATCTGATGCTTCGCATAGAATAAATGAGCGTGTAAAAAAAATGATTGAACTGGGCCTCGTCGATGAAGTCAAATCGCTTCTGGCGGAGGAAAAACCTTTGAGTATGCAGGCCAGATGCGCAATTGGATACGCTGAAATCATCAATTATCTCGAGCAAAAAGAAACTCTTGAAAAATCCATTGAACAGATAAAAATTAATACCCGCAGATTCGCAAAAGCCCAGCGGACATGGTTTAAAACTTTCCGATTTGTAAATTGGATTAATACAGCCGAAAATGACACTATCGAGCAGGTGCTCGATAAAGCGTTGAAAATATACAAAAAATAATCGTTTTTTCCCTGTGTCCTCTGTGGCTAATAATAGAAACGGAAGGGAGAGGATTCGAACCCCTGGTGCGTTGCCGCACAGTGGTTTTCAAGACCACCACCTTAAGCCGCTCGGTCACCCTTCCAGGAATACACGTATTTTAACTTAATTTCCCCCTTTTTGCAAGGAGTTTGTTTTTCTCATTTATTAAATTGATTTTCATCAAAAAAAACTTATGCTGTTTCTCCCATGTTTACACAAAAAGAAAATAAAGATAGTATATTATTTTTAGCTTTATTGGCCACAGTATCTCCTCTGGCCACAGATATGTATCTGCCTGCGATTCCAACAATTGCCAAGAATTGGAATATCGGCACAAACTTTGTCAGCTATTCGCTTATTTTGTGGTTTGTAAGTTTTGCTTTATGTCTTTTGGCTTTTGGCACGATTTCTGACAAATTCGGCAGAAAGCCCGTCCTGCTCGCAGGCCTTAGCATTTTTGTCATTGCCAGTTTTCTCTGCGCTACCGCAATGAACATTCAGCAGCTCATTACCTGGCGGATTCTTCAGGGCGTTGGTGCTGCCGCTCCAGCCTCGATGAGTATGGCAATTTGCAGAGATATATATGCTGATGAAAAACGAAAACGCGTTCTTGCTTATATCAGCATAATTCTGTCAATTGTCCCCATAACTGCCCCAACTTTAGGTAGTTTATTTTTAAGAATTGCCGATTGGAGATTTATCTTCGTTACACAAGGCATACTTATTTCAATCACTTTGACATTTTCTTTTTTTTATAAAGAAACACTGGCAGACAAACTTGAAAGAAATATTTTTCATATTTTCGGAAGGTACAAAAATCTTTTTCTCAACCGCGGCTACATCCTCGCAAATACGATAATGGGATTAATCGCAGGCCCCTTCTTCGGTTTCATAGCTTTTTCGCCAATCGTGTAT
>JAKJEQ010000024.1 GCA_022705345.1 Planctomycetota bacterium
TCAAAAAGCATCGCAGAAGGCTCTTTTGTACGCTGCCTGGTAAATTTCTCACCGCCTGTTTCTTTCTGAAATGTATTTTCCAGTTCGGCAAGTATTTCTTTACTGCGTTCGATGATCGTTTTAGGTATGCCGGCCAGCTTGGCTACGTGAATGCCGTAGCTTTTGTCTGTTCCGCCGGCAACAATCTTATGCAGAAAAACAACTTCGTCCATCCACTCTCTAACTGCCACATTGCAGTTTTTGACATTCACAAGCAACTCCGCTAACGCAGTAAGTTCATGATAATGCGTCGCGAAAAGTGTTCTGCATTTAATATTATTTGCGATATGCTCGGTAATTGCCCACGCAAGCGAAAGGCCGTCATAAGTGCTCGTCCCCCTGCCGACTTCGTCGAGAATAACAAGCGATTTTTCAGTCGCGTTATTTACGATATTGGCTGTTTCAGTCATTTCAACCATAAAGGTAGATTGGCCCCGCACAATTTCATCCGAAGCGCCAACACGCGTAAATATCCTGTCGGCAAGGCCTATAGTTGCCTGTTTTCCCGGAATAAAACTGCCTGTCTGAGAAAGCAATACAAGCAGCGCGGTTTGACGTATATACGTGCTTTTACCGCTCATATTCGGCCCGGTTATAATCATAACGTCGTGCTTATCATCGCCAAGTTCAATATCGTTTGGCACAAATTCGCTGCCGAGAATGTCAGAAAGCACAGGATGCTTTCCATCAGCGATCGCCAGTTCTTTGCCGTTTGTCATTTTCGGCCGGATATAATTCTGTGAGATCGCAAGATGCGAAAACGCTGAAAGACAATCGGCAGTGGCGACAATCTCCGCAAGCGACATAATCTTTTGAGTGAATCCGCAGCATTGAACACGAAGCTGTTCAAAAATCTTCTGCTCAATTTCGAGACTCTTTTCGCCGGCGGTCAGAATCTTATCCTCATATTTCTTCAATTCATCCGTTATATATCGTTCCGCGTTTTTAATTGTCTGTTTGCGAACATAATCAGCGGGCGCTTTATCGGTATTGGAATTTGAGATTTCAATATAATAGCCGAAAACATTATTGAATCCAATTTTGAGATTAGCTATACCTGTCCGTTCAATCTGACGCTGCTGATACTGAGCAAGCCAGGTTCGTACATCCTTTGATATATTCCGCAATTCATCGAGTTCAGCGTTAAATCCTGTTTTTATAACCCCGCCATCGCGCAAATGCGTCGGGCATTCGGGCTCGACTGCGGATTCGAGCAGAGCTGCAAGTTCCTGCATCGTATCACAATTTTTCGCAAGACTCACAAAAATATCCGAACTTAAACTTGCTATATTCTGCTTTAACGGCTCAGCTTTTTTGAGACTTTGCGCAAGAGCTAGAATATCTCTGGGGCCTGCCCGCAATGTACTGATTCTGGCAACGATTCTTTCGAGGTCGGCAAAATTTTTTAATATTCCGCGGAGTTGCTCGAGCGAATTCTTCTTCTCAATTAATTCTTCGACACCATCCTGCCTCAATTCGATTGATCCCAGATCGCACAAAGGCATACATATCCAGTGCCGAAACATCCTGCCGCCCATACCCGTCAGCGTTCTATCAATAGTCTCGGCAAGCGATCCCTTCCCGCCGCGAATCGTCGAAAGAATTTCAAGACTCCGCAGCGTTACCTGGTCAATCTGCAAAAATTTTTTCTGCTCGACTATTTTGATATTCGATATATGTCCAAGCGCAGTCTTTTGAGTTTCTTTAAGATATTCAATTATAGCTCCCGCCGGACTGATGACGCCGCTGCCTTCCTTTATACCAAAGCCTTCAAGTGTCTTTGTGCCGAAATGTTCTGTAAGCCTTTTATAGGCGTCATATTGCTCGAAGTACCAACTCGGCCGGTACGTAATTGCCGCGCTGCCTGCTCTTTCGATTTGCGATGCAAGTTTTTTTATTTCCTCGCTGAAAAGTTCCCCTCTCGCATCGGGCAATATACATTCAGCGGGAGAGATTCGCAAAATTTCATCCACTACCATATTTTCAGGAATCATCCGTGCGAAAAAATGTCCGGTAGAAATATCAACCCAGCTTAGAGCGGCGTGCTTTGAATTGAGACCAACCGCGCAAAGAAAATTGTTCTGTTTTTCTTCGAGCAGCATGTCATCGGTAAGCGTTCCGGGCGTGATAATCCTGATTACGTCACGTTTGACAACACCCTGGGCCATTTTCGGATTTTCGATTTGTTCGCAGACCGCGACTTTGTAGCCTGCCTTTATCATTTTTTTCAGATAACCATCGACCGCGTGAAACGGCACACCCGCAAGCGGAATAGGATTGTCGCCCTTGTTCCTGCTTGTCAGGGTAAGCCCGCAAACCTGCGAGCAAATTTGAGCATCTTTGTAGAATGTCTCATAGAAATCTCCCATCCTGAAAAACATAATGCAGTCAGGGTATTTCTTCTTGAAAGTATCGAACTGCTTCATCGCAGGCGTTAATTTTTCCGGCTGAACACTCATACAAAGCATTATACAGGATTAGCGATATTTAACAACCCCGTAATACGTGATTGCCTTAATACTTTACAAACATACCTTAAATGATAACAAACAAGAGCCAATTAGATAATTTTTACAATGATTTAGAGGCTAATGAAAAAATTTCCCACAAACAGGCCTTTGCTATTTTCGATATGCTTTACCATGAGGCAGTATTAATGGGAGCTTTCAGACCTGAAAACATATGGGATGAATTCGAAGCTGATTTAAGACTTGCCAAAGCTATAAACTCGGTGGGAATGTGATTGAACAATTCATCAAAAAAAATAGCCCGTTCTCTTGGCAGCATTCCTGAATATAAAAACATTCTGACTCATTTATATAAATATAACAAAATCAATTTAATCCTTGAAGCAATGCTATTATAGATCGTTTGACTTGTTCTTTATTTTGTGCAGATGATATTCGCCGGATTATTTCCCTCTGCCTGTCAGTGAAACAGACTGTCTTTTTCCAATCGTATTCCGTAACGCCCAGAGCATATTCAATTTCGTCAATCAGCTCTTTTACTCCTGTGCCTGTCTTTGCGCTGATTTTCACACCATCCGCCGAAACATTATTACCCAAATCGCATTTATTAACTACGATAAGTGTATTAAAGTAATTGACTAAATTTGGGATTGGTTCAAGCGGATTCGAGGCGTCAGCAACGTATAAAATTAAATCAGCTTTGGCCGCCATTTCCAACGAAAGCTTCTGCGACTGGGCGTCTATTACGTTTTTACCTTTCAAAATATCATCAAGCCCGGCTGTATCAAAAAACTCCGCCGTTATTTTTTTCAGTCTGATTCTTGCGCTGAGCCAGTCTCGCGTCGTGCCCGCGATATCAGTTACAATCGCTTTTTCTTTTCCGCAAAGATAATTGAACAACGTGCTCTTTCCGCTGTTAGGCGGACCTGCAAGCACTATTTTAACGCCACTTATAAAATATGACGCAATTTTGCTGTCTGCGATAATCTGCTCTGCTGCTGATCTTATATCATCAATTTCCATTACATCGATGTGCTTTAGCCACCATTGCGCGGCTTGCACCAATCCCATTTTCATTTGATGCTGAATTATTTTTGCGCCTTCAAGTGTTTCAGCTTTTTGAGCGGCAATTTCAGCTTCGACTGCGATTATATTGTCGCCGAATTTTTTTCGTGCGGTATATGATATTATATCCTCTGCGTTGATTATTACAGCGCCATGCTTTTTAAGCAGTTCCAAAATATTTTCGACAATAATCGGATTGCCATGGCAATTTAAACTGAAAGAATCGTTCCCCTCACAGCCGAGTATTATCTCATCGACGATCCTTTTGTCATCATGAATATTGCCGTGTAGAATTGTACCATCAGAAAAATCATATTTCGTGCCTGTCGGTTTAAAGACCTGATCAAGAACATTCCTCGCTTGGCAGCCAACAAGCAAAATATTCGATATCGCGGAAACGGTTTTCGCCGTCATCAAAGCCGCAAAACAATTTTGCTGATGCTCATCCATAAATTATGCTTTTTCGCCAATATGCTTTTTAAAGGAAAGCACGATGCCTTTAACCACCAGATCATCCACAAAGTTATCGACGAAATCACAGCCGCTTTTTATGATATCCATATTTCCGCCGGTCACAATAGTCTGGGGCCATTTTCCTATTTGTTCGGAATAGATTCTCGTAATGGTTTCAAGAGCGCCGATAGCGGCATAATATAGTCCGTTGTTGATCGCCTCTTCGGTATTTCTGCCGTATGGTTTTTGCGGCGCTTTGACTTTTCCTATTTGCGGCAAAAGTGCAGTATGCCTGTGCAAAGCTTCCGAACTTATATCGAAACCCGGCAAAATCATTCCGCCAAGATAAATCCCCTTTTCACTTACAGCGTCAATCGTTACCGCCGTTCCAAAATCCGCGACAATAATCGCGTCTTCGACAACACAGTATGCCGCGAATGCAGCCATAACTCTATCGACGCCAACCTGTTCAGGTTTATCGACATCGAGCCCCATCGGCAGCGGTATGTCTTTTCCAATCCCGACTTCGAGAGCCTTTTCACCGAGCTTCTCCTGCACAATATTTTTAACCAGTTCAGTCCATTTCGGGTTAACGCTTGCAATAACGATTCTGGCGTCGCGTTTTTTATCTTTAGCTTCTTTCGCTTTTACAAACGGCACTCTCGACCAGAAGTTGCTCAAAACTTCCGCAAGCTCATCGGGCTTGTCTCCGCTGGTTTTTTCTATTCCAGCTTCGATGTCTTCAAGGAACAAACCTGCTGTTATATTCGTATTTCCAATATCTATCGCAATTAGATTCATTTTAAAGCCTCAATAGAGTAGTAAAAGTGCATTTTACCAGTTTTTCAGGTAATAATCCACCATCTTGTGATATGAATAATCCCCGATTTTATATTCGGAATTTGAACCAGACGAAAAGCGGTTGATAAAAATTAATTCGTGCTCGACAAGGCAGCCGCCATTTCCTTAACTAAAGGATCGTTTTCGTTTTTATTCACCCATTCCAGAACAGGCAGAAAATTCTCGCCCTGTTTATCTGAAAGAATAAACAGCGACAAAAGTCTTACCGGCCAATCCTTGTAATCGAGCTGAGCTGAAATACTTTCAATCAGCCGATAATCCAATCTTATGTTCTGCAATGAAGCCATCGCCTCAACTTTCAAAACCCAATCATCCTCATTAAGGCATCTTGAGAGTGCAGAGGTAAGCAGTCCCGGTTCACAATATAAAAATCTATACCTGTTACTCATCCCTGCCAGCCTCTGCTGCTCGGCAAGAAGTCCAGCGAAAAGCTCGGCTGATTTTATTTTCTGTCCCTGTTTGCCTGATTTGAGCGCATCGAATCTCTGCTGTAAATAAAGTGTATCGAGCTGCAGTTTTCTTCTTTTTAAAACTACTTTGACAGGTTCGGTTCCGAATATGCTCTTTATTTCACCTTTTGAATTCTGCTGAGGATCGATATAAACCGTAACCTCAATATTTAAGTTCGCCTGCGGGTGGCAGTCAAGAATTGGTTTTAATTTACCGCTTGAAAACTGAAGCGGAATGAACAAAGCGCTGCCGGGCCTGATTTCATAAGAAGGTCTGACCGTTTTGACTATAAAACTTTCAAACCTTTCGTTCAAGTCGCCGCTTATGCGGACATCCGCACGAATATTGCCTTTAAAGATGCTGTCAGCGCTGACAATCATGGGTTCTGTGTAATCATTCTCAATAGTAAGCTGAACATCTAAAGGGCCGCCGTAAGAAAAGGCCGTTCCTTGAGTCTTGAGCGAAATACTTATCATCTTTTCAGGGGGCATGAAAGGGCTGAAGAAATTCTGTCCAAAGTCGTTTGCAAGAGCCGTCTCTAAAGCAGATGTGTCCACAGCCGGAACATATTCCGAGCCAAGCTGTTTAAGCATATTTTTAGCTTTTTGCGCCTCAAAAGTTCCCGGGGATGACTCAACAGCAGATTTCAACAAGTTAATTGCTTGATTGTCGTTATTGTTTGCGTCGAGTACTTCTGCAGCAGCGATAGCAGCAATCTGTGTGCCGGTACCGATTTTCTGAAGCATCGGTTTGGCCAGTTCCATTTGTCCATTTCGGATAAGTGCATAAGCCAGAAACGCCGCTCCGCTATCTGAATTAGGATCAGCTTCGTATGCTTTCGTAGCCCAGACAAGCATATCCTGAGCATTGCTGTCGTTTACAAAACAATAGTACCATGCATAATCCTGCAATTCACCCGCAGAAGCTTTTAACTGCCCTTTTGCAATTCTTTCGCTGAGTCTTTCAATGCTGCTGAAAATCGCCTGGCTTTCTTTTTCATCGCCGCTCTGTTTTGCCGCTGATGCGGTAATCGCTTCGGCCATTACATCGAACACACCGTAAGCACGTACCTGTTCGAGGACTTCTCTGCACTGGCGATAATTCTGCAAGTTATAACAACTAAGCGCCCACGGACGATAATACTCCGCAGGTATCGAACCTGTTGGTTTTAGATATTTATAGGTTTGAGTGCAATATTTATATCCCGCCGCTGCAGGTGCGTATAAACTTAAAGATTCCGCTACCCGCGAAAACTCATAAGCAGAAGATAAATCCAGCGGATTGACTGTTACTGCTGAACGGAGACATTGGAGATAAGAAACCGGAGGCAAATTCTTTTTATCTTTCTGGGCGAACTCTGCAAGCATATTAAAAGCGGAGCGATTATATTTATTGGCTGAGAAAGCATACATTAGAAGTCTTTGCGCAGTTTCGTTATCCGCAGTTTCAGCTCGCAGGAAACCTAATTGTGTCGCAAGTTCAGACGCAAAAAACGGATTTACTTTTTCGTATTTCTCAATCAACTGCTGTAAAAAATTTTCGCGTTCTTCTCTGCTGCCGAGTTTTTCAAGCAGATACTGTACCGCCTTAGACGCAACTTCAAGGTCGGCCGTTCTGCCGATATCCATATACTTTTCAAACGCATATTTAACCGCATCGGAAAAATCACCCTGAGGGTACTGCCATGCTAAATTTATAATTTCCGGAGCAATATAATCAGCTCTTCTGTCAAGATTGATTGCCGCATTGTACAGGATCATCGCCTGATTTGCTTCTCTAAGGCCGCTGCGGTCATCGGTAGAAAGTTTGTAAGCCGTTTGATAAAAGGCTTCTGCCGCCAAAGACGATGAAAGTTTTGGGTTCCGCTGTGCCTGGCCTTTTACAGCAAAGCCGATTATGATTAATCCAACTATTATGCTTTTTTTAATGATGTTCATATCTGCATCCCGATGCACAGAAAATCAAAAATGCTGCTTACATCCTGCTATTATCGGCAATTTTGTTATAAATCTTTATTTTATAAGCAGTTAATCTACTTTTCCTGCCCCGCCACCGCAAGTACCAGCCCAAATACTTTATCAGCACCTGCTTCTTTTAGCGTCTTCGCACATTCGTTTAGGGTCGCACCTGTGGTTTTCACATCATCTATCAGGCAGATATTTTTGCCTTTGAAATTATGCCCGTGTCTGACTGCAAACGCTCCTTCAAGGTTTTTCCTTCTGCCCTCGAAGGAAACCGCAGTCTGGTCTTCAGTTTCGCGAATTTTAACAAAATCATTGTTAAACTCCGTTTTTTTATTTTTCAGTCTTCTGGCAATCAATTCCGACTGATTAAAACCACGCTGAAATCTTTTACGCCAATATAGCGGAACAGGTACGATATAATCTACAATATCATAAAAACTTGCTCTTTGAAAGGCTTTTTGTGTAAAATCTAATAAAATGGGCAAAAGAGGAGTCCTGTCTCCCAGCTTGAATTTAACTATTAGTTCGCTGATTGGAGGCTTATATATGCCGGCACATGCTATTGAATCGAAAAGGATTGTTTCATGTTCACATTTCGGGCAACCAACCGGCAGTTTGCCAAAGGCGCTTATTTCCCTGCCGCAGCGAATGCAATAGGTCTCAACAAGGCAAAAACCGATTTTAGACCAGCATTCCGGGCAAAAAAATTCATCCTCGTCTGATGTTTCGCAATTGCAGCAAAGACAATAATTGTGCCAGAATAGCTGCCCAAACGTCCTTAGGTAACATCCTGTCGCCTGTAGAAACTTCATACATAGGCGATTATAAAAAACGGAAATCCAAAGACAAAGAAAAATTAAAATCTTATTTCTTTGTCGAACCTGCCAATTTTGGCTTGAGGCAGTCTCCGATCGTAACTGGCTTGTTCAGCTTTTGAGTCTGAAACATGTCCATCACCGTAAAGAATATTTGCTTTTAGGTTGTGCCTGAAATGGACAAAGGACTTTCCTGGCTCGATTGTATGCCACTCCTCTATCATAGGATTAGATGGACTTGCCGGGTTCTGAAAAGTATTTACCTGTGCTGAGTCTGCAAAAATGAAAATATCCTGCGGCGCTTTAATGCTATCCCAATCAACAAATTTCGGCGGTAGCAACTGTCGTCGATCAAGGCTTAGTTTTGAGTTAATACCGTAGGTCATCCATTTGGTATTATATTTTGGTTTATAAATCGCTTTGCCGTATGGAAACGCCGGGCATATTTCCACTGAATCGTAATTTTTTATGTAAGGATAAAGCTTTGCATATTTCCTGAACAGCGGCCGTGTGCCTTCCGGCATACCCGAAGCATACCCGGGTTCAAGTCCGTAATACCATAATGTTTCCCATTCGTCCTCTTCATTTTTTTGGTCGGATGCCAACATAAAGATTTTCCCGTTATACTCCTGTAGGTACATTCTAAAAGCCATTCCAAATTGTCTAAGGTTGGAACCACATACAACTTTTTTCGCTTGTTCTCTTGCTTTGTTTAATGACGGAACAAGTATAGCAAGTAAGATCGCTATTATCGAAATAACAACCAGCAGTTCAACAAGCGTAAAGGCTTTAATTTTGTGTTTTCCATTCAACATTGGTTAATTTCCTTTATACCATCGTGCCTTATCGTTCCATTGATCGGCAAAAATTATATAATCCTGAAAATCCACAAAACCATCATCGTCAATATCGCCTTTTAGATGCTCTCCCGAACAAAGATAATCCTGCTGTAACAGATACAAATCATAAAAATCAATAATCCCATCGCCATCCAAATCCCCCGACCATTCTACAGCCGGAATTGTTTGAATTTGCGCAAGTACATAAGGCTCAAAAACATATTGATTCAATACACTTCTGCCGTAATAAATAGTGCCGCTTTTAATATCCGAAGTTATTCCGCAAAATCTGACATTAGGGGGCGGCAATCCATAAGGCGGAGCATAAATATTACCGTCAATCGCGCTAACCTCGAAATCATTGGGATCATCGGTTGGAACTATTTTAGCGATACCTACATAGCTGCTCATATAAATATTATAATCGCCGTCAATCGTCATCGAATCCGAACCGGCAAGCACAACATTATTTACAATAAGTTCAGGCACAATGCCAAAGCTGCTATCTTCTAAAAAAGCATCAAGCTGCCACCTGGCAATCCTGTAAATATCAACATTACCGAGTTTTTGGCCGTCCCAAATTGGAGCAAAATCTGATATGTAAAGGTTGTCGGCAAAATCAAAAGCAATCGCGCCTGAATTTTTATCCGATATTTTAACCACTTCTGTCTCTGTTCCGTTTAAACTCACATTTAGCAGATAAATCGTGTTATTATATTCCTCTCCCACACCATTTGCGAAAAGCTGATTATCGCGATACCTCGAAGCACTCGAATAAAAATTCCTTCTCAAACCGCTTTTTTCTGTCGCGATTTCCTGCTGCCTGTCAACAAAAACAACCCTTTCCGACTGGCCTGTCGGAAGAAAAACATCGTTGCTGTCACTCAAGAATGCAATATCAGCAGGATCCCATGTTTCACTTATTATCGTACCTGCGCCGTTAAAAGCCGTATCAAAGCTCTCAGTCAAACTTGAATAACGATAAAGATTCGTACCATTAAACGCATAAAGCATGTTGTCTGCTGCACAAAAATCAAGCTTTGTAAAGCCGGTGCTCATGACGTTATCGGTTTTTTCAGGTATTTCCGTCACCGCCGAGGCTATGGCAGTGACGGATAATACAACCAGAATTTTAAAATAAATTCTCATTTATTTTCTTCTAAGCAATCCTATACCTGCAAGCAGCATAATCATAGTCGCCGGTTCAGGCACAACATCTGCAAAACCAACAATATCTGCCATTCCATCGTCATCTATATCCGTAACACGAACATACATAATCCAGTCAAGTGTCGCCCCGATTGCGTTACTTATATCGACCTGCGTTCCGCCGCAGCCGGTGAGATAATCGTCTTCAACATCTGCCGGCTGTCTGTTCAGGTATTCGATTCCGGGAGGTGTGGCATGCACGAAGTTGCCTTTTGATGAAGTATAGGGGTAAAGCTGGTCAGCAAAAGTGTTCGCGATTTCATAAAAAGTTATACCGTCCTGGCTGACTTCGATTTTCGCGGGTTCAAAATAGGCTCCTAAAATTCTTCCATCACCTTCGTAATCCGTGGAAAAAAAAGTATTACTGAAAATCAGGAAATCTATTCCGTATTCAACATCAGCAGGATTATTCATAACCTGATGATCAAATGCTATTGTCAATGAACCGCAATGACCAAGACTCACAACTTCCGATGGTTCCCATGGTCCATAAGAAATCGAAATTGGCCAATCATAAGTATCTGCACTTGGAGGCGCACCAAGAACAACACTCGGATCTCCATAGTCATCTTCAGCCCAAGGCCCCTGGGTGAACGATATTACTGAACTTGCGTATGGCGATGCATTCAACATTGAACAACTTGCCATAAATAATAATACAACAACTAAACTGCGTTTCATTCTTCTACTCCCAAAAAATAAGTTAAAATTTCTTTCCACGACTCACGATGGGTCTGTTGCGGCCGCTATTAACGGCCGCAACTCGGCAGACCTCAAAAAGCATTTCGCTTTCGTGGAATTGGACTACGTTAAAATTCAGCCACAGAGTTCACAGAGAACACAGAGATAAAGCTATTTTAAATATTTCTTTAGTGTCTTCGTGCCTTGGTGGCTACCAATAAAAAAAGCCGCCGTTCCCGACAAAAGGAACGGCGGCTTATATTACAAAACAAAAATACTGCGACATACAGCATATTCGTTGTGTTCCTTACGCGAGAACTCTCAACAAATTTTTTGATCCAGCAAGGTTTTCTGACTTGCGTTACCGAAAGAACCCTTCCCATCCTGAAATCTCAAATCTCAAATTTGAAATCTCAAAACAGTGGTACAGCTTCTTTCAGCGTCCGATTGTGCAACCGGATAAACGCTTACAGCGGCGCGACCGTCACGGATTTTAACCGTGTTCCCTTTTCTGTAATCAATATTCATTTTCAAAGAACAGGGGCAGTTTAAACTGTTCCCTTATATCTGTAAATAAAAAAATTATTTTAGCACAAAAATGACAATCAGCAGCGCGATAACAGCAAACGTACTAATGCTAAGCGCCGTGATAAAAACCCACATAAACCGTTTGTGCTGCGTATTTAAAATAAATTTAAGATATCTGTCGCTCGAAGCAAAAGTCCTGCTCATTTGGATAATGCCATCCGTCTGCCCCTCTACATTATCCTTCAATTTATCAGTTATGATGTTAAATTTCCGCATACCTTCGAGGATCTGCGTATCCACTGCCGCAGATGCCGCGATTTGCCCGGCCATTTCTTTAATCGCCGAAGTCTGCTGTTCCGCGGTTTCAGGTATTTTCCCTACAGACTCCGCAAATTGCTGATTTTTCAGCGCCTGAGCCTTTAACTGTTCAATCAATGAATCGACAACCATCCTCTGGTTCTTCATACTTTCAGGAAAATTCTGCAAAAGCTGCGGAATTTCATCAATTCGTTTCAAAAGCTGCGCGTTTTGCTCAACCTGCCGTCCTAAATTATCGTTTATACCCCCGAGTTTATCGACAAGCTGCTCGAATGAGCCTTGAATCATCTGGAGTGCTTCTGTCCGGTCTGCTTTTTCTGCCCTGTGCGCTAATAATGTTGAGTTATGCTGCTGCTCGAAGGTTTGTACCTGCTTTATCGGCTCATACAAACCATCGCCATTTCGCTTCCCTGAAAACCATTTACCGGTTCGCGTTATTAACTCCATTATAGCCATATCCTTTTATTAAGCCGAATAAATTCATAAATCAAGCAAAAAAACAAGAATAGGCAAAAATATCATTTAAGAATAATCATAATGCTTATTGTGAAAAAATGCCGCATACCCGAAAATCGCAATTGCAGCACTATCTTGAAAGGAATAATTATGAAGGCCGTTGTTTATCATGGCGCAAGGGATGTACGTGTCGACGATGTACCTGAACCGGAAATAAAGGAGCCTACCGACTCGATTATCAAAGTCACTTTGACCGCGATATGCGGTTCTGATTTGCACCTTTACGATGGGTATATACCTACAATGAAAGAAGGTGATATCCTCGGACACGAATTTATGGGCGAAGTGGTAAGAACAGGCAACTCGGTGACAAAGTTAAAAGTCGGCGACAAGGTCGTCATTCCTTTCCCTATTTCGTGCGGAGAATGTTTTTTCTGCAAAAATGACTTATGGTCACTCTGCGATAACAGTAATCCAAACAAAGATATGGCAGAAAAAGTTTATGGCTATTCGCCTGCGGCACTTTTCGGGTATTCTCATTTGTTCGGAGGCTATTCCGGCGGACAGGCAGAATACGTCCGCGTTCCTTATTCAAACGTCGGCCCGCTTGTTGTTCCCAGAGAAATACCGGATGAAAAAGTTCTCTTCCTTTCGGATATTTTCCCCACAGGCTACATGGCAGCCGAAAATTGCGATATTAAACCCGGCCAGACAATCGCCGTTTGGGGCTGCGGCCCGGTGGGGCAATTCGCTATTAGAAGCTGTTTTCTGCTCGGAGCAGAAAGAATAATAGCAATTGACAGATTCCCGGAAAGACTCGAAATGGCCAAAGCCGCAGGAAACGTTGAAATCCTAAACGACGAAGACCTCGAACATCCGACTGAAACTTTAAGAGATATGACAAAAGGAAGAGGACCGGACGCCTGCATCGACGCTGTAGGAATGGAAGCGCACGGCAGCGGTATCAGCGCCGTTTATGATAAAATCAAACAGACTTTTAGATTGCAGACCGACAGGCCGACGGTTCTGCGAGAGGTTATTCAGGCTTGCAGAAAAGGAGGCGTTGTTTCAATACCCGGCGTTTACGGCGGCTTTATAGATAAAGTCCCAATGGGCGCTGCTTTTAACAAAGGTTTAACTTTGAAAATGGGACAGACGCACGTTCATAAATATTTGAAACCTCTTTACGACTTAATAGCTGAAAATAAAATCGACCCTTCTGTCGTCATTACTCACAGAATGAACCTTGAAGAAGCTCCCCAGGCTTATGAATTGTTCAAGCATAAAAAAGATGGATGCATCAAAGTCGTTTTAAAACCATAATCAGTTTCAAAACTTGCATCTTAGATGAAGCTATGATAAAATAGAATTATGAAACTGATTAGCTATAAAAAAGAAAATATTGAATCGTTCGGCGTATTAACTGACAAGGGAATCGTCGATTTAAAATTTTCTTTCGAAGGCTTTAAGCAAATCCTTTCAGGCGGCATTCAGGCCATTGAAAAAATCCAATCCGTCATCGATAAGAGCACATTGTTCATAAATCCAGCCTCCGTTGAGCTTCTTGCGCCGATTCTAAACCCCGGCAAAATCCTCGCTCTTGCGGGCAATTACACAAAGCACATTATCGAAGCCGGAATGAAACTTGGGCTAACCGCTTCGCCCAGGCAGAACACTGTTCCGCGCCCTTTCATAAAACCCAATACTGTATTAAATCATCCAAACGCCATTATTCCTTGGCCGGTATATAGCAAAGAGATCGATTACGAACTCGAGCTTTGCATTGTAATCGGCAAAACCGCCAAATGTGTCAGCCCAGATCAGGCCAAAGATTACATCGCTGGTTATACAATCGCAAACGATGTCTCGGCGCGAAGCGTTTCCTTCAAAGAAGGCCGTGCAAAAAGACCGTGGGACGAATTTTACGACTGGCTCAACGGCAAATGGGCAGATGGTTTTCTGCCGCTCGGCCCCTGCATCGTTACCGCAGACGAAATCGGCGATCCATGCAATTTGAAAATGATTTTGAAAGTAAACGATGAAATTCGCCAGAACGCGAACTCCGCTGATATGATTTTCAATGTTTATGAAATAGTTTCATTTTTAACTCACATAACGACTCTCGAACCCGGTGATTTAATCGCTACAGGAACACCCGAAGGCGTCGCAATGGCAAAAGGCAATTTCCTTAATGCCGGCGACAGAATCGAATGCTATATTGAAAAAATCGGAACGCTCACAAACACCCTCGGCCCAAAACCCGAAAATTTCTACGAACCATTAAAATAGCCACAGAGTTCACCGAGAACACAGAGATTATATATTTTTTTTCTCTGTGACCTCTGTGTTCTCTGTGGCTATATAAAAATTTATACTCTGTCGCTGTTAAGCGCTTTTCTGATCAACGAATCCTTCGAGTCTTCTGCTTCTGACCGGGTGCTGAAGTTTGCGAATCGCTTTGGCTTCGACCTGCCGAACGCGTTCACGTGTCACTTTAAAAATCCTGCCTACTTCTTCGAGCGTGTAAGTATAACCGTCGCCGAGTCCGTAACGCAGTTTAATAATTTCGCGTTCACGATAAGTCAGCGTCTTCAAAATCTCATCGATCCTGTCTTTGAGCATTTCGTGAGTCGCAGACTGCACAGGCGACTCGGCCGATTCGTCTTCGATAAAGTCTCCGAAATAGCTGTCTTCGCTTTCGCCAATCGGCCTGTCAAGACTGATTGGATGTTTCGAAATTTTCAGAACGCGCCTTGCTTCCGAAACACTCAGTTGTGTCTCGGCGGCGATTTCTTCAATCGTAGGTTCTCTTCCGAGCTTCTGCAACAGTTCCTTGCTTACAATTCTTAACCTGCTCATCGTCTCAATCATATGAACAGGAATTCGAATCGTCCTTGCGTGATCTGCGATAGCGCGGGTGATCGCCTGGCGAATCCACCATGTCGCGTAAGTGCTGAACTTATAACCCCTGCGGTATTCGTATTTATCAACCGCTCGCATCAGGCCGGTATTGCCTTCCTGAATAATATCCAGAAAACTCAAACCGCGGTTGCGGTATTTCTTTGCGATTGAAACAACAAGCCTCAGGTTTCCGCTCGAAAGCTGTCTCTTTGCAAGTTCATATTGTGAGAAAACCGCGCGAACCGCCTTAAGTCTTCTTTCAAGCTGCTCAGGCGTTTCAAGGACCATTTCCTGCAAGCCGCTGAATTCCTGCTTCATCGCGTCAATATCTTCCTGTACGTAATCTCCGCCGGGGCCCGCCGCGATATACTGATTAAGCTGTTTCATCTTCGACAGGATGCCTTCGAGTTTTTTCATCATCGGCTGAATCCTGCTCGTTCGCAGACTTAGTTCTTCAAGCAGACTTGCCACTTTGGCGCGGTTATATTTTAGTTGTTTAGCAGTTTTTTTCTTGCTTGCTTCATCCTGCGGCTGTAAATACTCGCTGAAAAGTTTCATGTTCTTTTCGAGCAGCTTATTAACAGTTTTTATATTTTCCGGCAGCCTGCTTCTTACAACTGATCGCACAAGATTTTCAGAAGTGCTCATCTTCATCGTTCTGTCGAAAGGAAGCGCACCGTCGCTGACCTGTTGAAGGATTTCAATCGCCGCGATCGCGCAATAATCGCTTTCAAGCACTTTGCGTCTGAATGCCATTCTCGTAAGTTCGATTTTTCTCGCCAGAGAAATTTCCTCTTCGCGTGTAAGCAGCGGGATTTCGCCCATCTGCGTAAGATACATCCTGACAGGGTCGTCGATTCTGCCTGTATCCATCAGCTCGGTTTCAAGCAGAGCATCTTCGCTGTCTTCGGTAGTTTCCGCCTCTTCATCTGCAAATACATCGTCATCGACTTCAAAATCCTCATCATCTTCCTGCTTTTCTATTTCCGCTTCATCAAGCAGCGAAATTCCCATTTCATCCAGCGTCATAATCAGATTTTCAAGCCTTGCCGGCGATATGGATTCATCCGGAAGTTCGTTGTTCATCTCTTCATAAGTGATGTAGCCTTTTTTCTTGGCTTTTTCGATGATGATTTTTATTTTATCTTCGACCGAAACTTTTGCCCCGTCGCCGCTTGCCTGAGGCGGTGTTTCCTGCTGCTCTTTTTGCGCAGCCTCTGCAGCTGCCAAAGCCTCAATTTTTTTCTCGGCTTCTTTCATCTTTGCTTTACGATCTTTATCTTTTGCTTTACTATCCGTTTTTTTCTTTGTCACTTCTGGTTTCCCGTAAAAATATAAGAAAAATCATCGGCCACAAAAAGGCTCGATAACAATATTTATGTAGGCAGCAAACCCGGGTTTCTTCGGTCGGTCCGGGCTTTTATAGCGGAAATTCGTTTAAGAATCTCATCATCCTTGATTTTCTTATAATTAGCGTCTTTTTTTTGCCTATATTCGTTTAAAGCTTCGATGGCACCATTGAGTCTTCTGCGGAGCGTATCCATATCCTGCCCGTTATCGCTCAATTTGACAATTAAACCCGCTAATTGTTCTGATTCTGTTTTTGCAAGCAAAGTAGCAAGTGTGAATTCTACGTTTTCGTCTATTGTTTGTTCGATAAGCCTCCAGGCATCTCTCATTTCTGCCTTTTCGAAATCGTCGGCTTTCACTCTCTTGGCCGCCGATTCAAAAAGCCTCGGTTCATTTAATATTACCTCAATGATTTCAGCCTGCGCCTTGCTTGCGAACCCGTCGAATTCGACACTCGATACCTTTGAATCTTCTATTGTACTGACAAACGACTGCTTTATCTGTCCGCCCCTTCTGCTCAATTCCTTTCGTATATCATCCGAAGGTATCTGCAATATTTTGCTCAACCTGTTAACGATCAAGCCGTAAGTAATCGCGTCGAGTGTCCCGCCCTTTGCCGCGGTCGCCACTGAACGCAAAAATTCATCCGTCGCCGCGCGTCTGTCCGCAAGGTTTTCGCTCTTTCCGAATTTTTCCGAAAGTTTCTCCCAGCGGTATTTCATTACATCGGTGGCGTTTGCAATTAATTCCTTAAACGCGTCCCCTCCTTTTGCGAGGGCAAAATCGCACGGATCTTTTCCGTGCGGCACTGCCGTAAGCTTCAAGTCAATGCTTTCCGAGAGACAAATTTCAAGCGCTCTTTCAGCAGCAGACGCACCGGCGACATCGCTGTCGAAAATAAGAACAATGTTTTTGGCGTACCTTTTTAGAAGCTTAGCGTGCCCCGCTGTAAAGCTCGTACCCAGCGTTGCGACGACGTTTTTACAACCTGCCTGGTGAACCGCTATGACATCGGTATATCCTTCGACGACCGCAACGGTGCCGCTCGATACAATTTCATGTCTTGCTTTATCAAGTCCGTACACGCAATTGCTTTTATCGAAAATCGCTGTTGTCGGCGAATTCATATATTTCGCGGGGTCGTTTCCAAGAGTCCTTCCGCCGAAACCGACAACTCTGCCGGCGGCATCGATTATCGGAATCATCATCCTGTTGCGGAACTTGTCATAAAAGTTGCCCTGGTCATTGGCCACAATCAGACCCGCCGCAAGCATCAGCTTTTCTGGAATATTTTTTCTCTTGGCTGCATTTAGAAAATCGTCCCATTTATCGCTCGCAAATCCCAGCGAATACTCTTCTGAAGTCTTATCCGCAAGTTGTCTGCTCCTGATATAATCTCTGCATTTTTCTCCTATAGAATTATCAAGCAGATTTTTCCGCCAGAACCTCATCGCCCATCGGTTTACTTTTTCGATATCAGCTCGGTCAGCTTGGGGCTGCTGGCCAGGCATTGCTTTAGGCATCGTAAGTTTTATACCTGCCCGCTCGGCGAGTCTTTCGACCGCCCGCATAAAGGTCAGACCTTCTCGCATCTGGATAAATTTAATAACATCTCCGCCCGCGCTGCACGCAAAACATTTAAAGATTTGCTTATCCGGATTGACATTCATACTGGGTTTGTGATCATCATGAAATGGACAAAGCCCGACCAGTTCCCTACCTTTACGGGTAAGTTTGACATGCTCTGAAATCACATCAACGATGTCATTTGCCTGCTGAACTCTGCTTATTTGGCTGTGCTCTAATTTCATTTATAGATAGTCAATCCGTCCCTAATTAAAA
>JAKJEQ010000025.1:0-309 GCA_022705345.1 Planctomycetota bacterium
TCGCTGATTTGTTCGATGAGATTGGGGGATTCTTTCAGCAGATAAGGAATTAACTTATGCCTGATACGGTTGCGGGTAAATTTAATATCAAGGTTTGTATGATCGATTCTCCAATCAATTCCTTCATTCTTTAGATAATCTTCAATCTCGTCCCTTGTCAGACATAGCAGGGGCCTGATAAATGTTTTGCCTTTGATATTAGTTTTAGGCCTTATGCCCGCAAGACCTCGAAAACCGGTTCCGCGAATCATCCTGTGAAGGACAGTTTCGACATTATCATTTTTATGATGAGCTGTTGCAATAATTTCG